>JBOHPM010000688.1:0-1976 GCA_050731715.1 Candidatus Rokuibacteriota bacterium | reverse complement strand
CCTCCCAGACGGGCGCCCACTGCGGGTCCCAGAGCGGGACGATGTCGTACTGGTTGGCGATCTCCACACCACGGACGCCGCCCCGCTTCAGCACTCGCCTGATCTCGTCCACGGCGGCTTCCACGGGATGGTTGGGAATGCAGGCCAGCCCCGCGTAGCGGTCGGGATGGGTGTCGCAGAAGTCGGCGAGCCATTCGTTGTAGATCCGCATGAGCTCCACGGCGGCCTCGGCGTCGTTGAGACGCCGCGTGGTGCCGAGGATGCCGTACAGGACCTCGGCCTGCACGCCGTCTCGCTCCTGATCGAACAGGCGCAGGTCGGGGTCGGTGAGTCGGCGGATCCCCCGCTTGCCGTCCTCGTAGAGCCCGGTGGAGGCCATCCGGTCGGAGCGATGGATCTGGCCCGGCACGTACTCGCGCCCGGCCGAGCCCATGCCGTTCATCAGACCCAGGGTGGCCCCCTGCTTCGTCACCCACACCGGGCCCTTGGGGCCGTCGGTGACGTAGGGCATGCGGTCCTTCATCGCCGCCGCGCAGCTCGACGTGAACAGGTCGGGCGGCAACCAGCAGAGGTCGACGTGGCAATCGGCAGAGATCCGCGCGTAGTGCATGTCAGCCCCCGGTCCCCTACTATAGCCCGCTTGCCGCCTTGCCGCGCGTCGGGGTATCTTCCAGGCCCTGAGACGATGCCCTTGCCAAGGAGGCGCGCATCATGAGCGACCGTGGGCTTCGCAGGCGGACCTTCATCGGAACGGGACTGGCGGCGGCGCTGACCGGTCCCTGGGTGCTGCGGCACCCGCGGGCGGCCGAGGCGGGCCCCGAGGAAGACGGCGTCGTCAAGGCGGCCAAGAAGAGCAAGCCGACCGACCTCAACGGCATGATCTGGTCGCTCTACTACCGGAACATGCAGCGGCTCTCCGACGAGTTCCGGGGCCTCACCGGCATCGGGGTCAAGAACATCCAGGACATCAACGTCTTCCAGATCCCGCAGCGGGCGATGGCCGAGGCCCTGTCGCGCTCGCCCGAGTTCGACTTCTTCCACCTGGACTCCAACATGATCCCGTCGCTGGCCTCGGCCGGCCTGCTCGAGCCGCTCGACCCGTACATCAAGGAGACGGGCTACAAGCTCGACATGGTGGGCAACTTCGCCAGCTTCATGCAGTACAAGGGCCAGACCTACGGGATCCCCACCGACGGCAACGTCCACATCCAGTACATTCGCAAGGACTACTTCGAGAATCCGACCGAGCAGAAGGCCTTCGCCGACAAGCACGGGCGCCCGCTGACCTGGCCCAAGACCTGGGAGGAGCACCAGCAGGTCCTCGAGTTCTTCCATCGGCCCGACAAGGGGCTCACGGGCTCGGGGAGCCTGCGCAACCGGGCCAACGGGGCGACGTGGTGGTACATGCACTTCTACAGCGCCGGCGGCTTTCCCGTGAACGACGATCTCGAGCCGACGCTGAACACGAAGGCCGGTGAGTACGCGGTGGACGTCTACCTCAACCTCAAGAAAGTCTCTCATCCCGAGGCGCCCGGCTGGGGCACGCCCCAGATGATTCCCCAGATCGTCGGAGGGCACATGTTCTCCGCCCAGTACTGGGACGGGACGAGCCGGCAGATCGAGAGCGATCCCAAGTCGGCCACCAAGGGCAAGTTCCTCTACGGCCTGGTACCCGGCTCCACCCTGAGCGGCAAGCTGGTGCACCGGTCGATCTCGTCGCCCCTGTGCGCGGTGCTGGTGAACCGCCACAGCCCGCGCAAGCGGGAGGCCGCTCTGATGGCCCTGTACTGGGGCACCCTCAAGAACAGCGTCGAGATCGTGAGCCACCCGGAGTGGACGTTCCACGACCCGTGGCACAGCGGGCACTTCACCAGCCCCGAGGTGGAGCAGCGCTACACCAAGCCGGCGCTGGCGGCCATCAAGCGCAACCTCTTCGTGACCACGCCGCCGGTCTACCTGACCGGTCACCTCGAGTT
>JBOHPM010000687.1:0-1978 GCA_050731715.1 Candidatus Rokuibacteriota bacterium | reverse complement strand
GCCGGGTCGAGCGGGCGGATCTTCTTCCAGTCCTCGGGCCGCTGCACGGCGCAGCTCGCGCAGGGGCGATGGCCGTCCGGACGCACCTCGTTGCTCTCGACGCAGCCCCACGCCTCCACCGCGTACCCGCCGGCTGGGGTGATCTTGAGAAAGTCCGAAGCGTAGCGCTCGTGGAACCTGAGCGTCGCCTGGGCCAGGCCGGCCGGGTTGCGGTCGACCTGGGGAAAGTGCCGCCAGACGGCATAGGGGACGCGATCGACGGGCTGGCGCGCGAGGGCGGCCGAGATGCGCTGGCGGCGGGTCATCGTCATGGCAGCAGCTCGAGCGCCCGGGTAAGACGCGGACCTACACGGATGGCGGCGAAATCGCGGCGATCTGTCGTCAGCACACGGTAGATGCGCCGTCGCTCGGCTACCGCGAGGACGGTTCCGTCGACGAGCCCCAGGTTGAGCTTCGCGAATCTGGCGTCGAGTTCGAGGGCACGAACGATGTCGGCGGGGAGCGGCAGCTCATACTCGTACCGTGTCGCCGGATCGAAAATCTCAGCGACGAGTTTCCGCATGGCCACCCTGTTCTCGCGGAGAAAGTAGTCCACCTCGGCGAGCACGAGGCCGGGCACGATGACGAGGCTCGCGGAGGTCAGGATCTTCTCGTACTCGGGAAAACTCGGCTTGCCGTCTCTCGTGCCGGCGAGGCCGCGGAGGAGCCCGCCGGTGTCGGCGACGATCGGCGGACTCAACCCTCGAGATCTCGGAAGAGCTCGGATTCATCTCCGAGTTTGTTGTTCGTCGACTCGAAGAGGCGTGTCGAGGGCGGGCGGCGGCCCGTGTAGTAGCGGGACGCCACGACCCGCAGGCCCTTGCGAATGAGGGCCGAGGCGGAGTGGCCTGCCGCTCGGGCTCTCTGCAAGGCTCGGATATCCTCCTCTTCGAGTCGAACCGTCGTCGAAATCAAGCGCGCCATACAGTCACCATACACAGGCTAACGGCGGAGCGCAACCGCGGTCACCGGGCGATCGATGCCTCGCTGAGGACGGGACGGCCGTCGGCGTCGACGGCGTCGAAGGCGATGTGGGCGGCGTCGCGCGCGCGGCCGCGGACGACGAAGGTCGATGGCAGTCGTACCATCCCGGTGAAGCGCCCGCGGACGCCGCGCACCCGCGTGGCGTCGCCACCGAGCTCCTCGCGGACGACGCGCGACACGGCCAGGGCCAGCGTGGCCGTACCGTGCAGGATGATGCCGGGCAGGCCGGCGGCCAGCGCCACGGCGCGATCGGTGTGGATCGGGTTCCAGATCCTCGCCCCCTCCGTGTAGACGTGGGCGGCCCCGAGCCCCACGCTCACCGGTGTGTCCCAGCGGGCGGGGCCGGCGTCGGGCACGGCCGGTCGGGAGGCGCCCGCGACGCTGGCGTCGGCCTCCACTCCGCGATAGACGCTGCCGTGCTCGGTGGTCGTCACCGGGGCTCCCGCCTCGTCCACCGTGTCGAAGCGGAGGACGACCAGCGTCCCGGCGCGCTGGCGCTGGACGGCTCCGACGCGCGCGGTGATCGACAGCCGATCGCCCGCCCGCGGGGGCCGGTGGATGGTCAGCGCGTGGGTCGCGTGAACGCCGAACCGGGAGGCCGCGCTGCCGATCGCGCGCTCGCGGAGGGCCAGGGCCAGCGGCCACTCGTAGCAGACGGCGAACAGGGGATGGGCCCACGGCCCCGCCGGCGCCGTGGTGTCGTAGTAGCGGGGATCCTCCTCGCCGAGCGCGGCCGCGTAGGCCATGAGCCAGCGGGCGTCGATCTCGGCGCGCTGGGGGCCGGCGGTGAGCCCTACGATGTCCGAGCCCAGGCGCGGGCTGGCCAGGCTCATGGCGCCGGGAAGTTCATGGCGTCCACGAAGATCTGCTCGAAGTCCGGATGAGCGGCCAGGGAGACGTGCTCGATGCGGCGGGCGATCTCGTCGGCGTGGCGCCGCTCGGCCTCGCTCAGGAG
>JBOHPM010000686.1:0-1980 GCA_050731715.1 Candidatus Rokuibacteriota bacterium | reverse complement strand
TCGCGCAGCCCGTCGAGGAGGAAGGTGCGGAGCGCGCGCATCGATCAGTCCATGTAGTACCAGAACTTCGGCTCGGTCCCGAGGTCCTCCTTCAGCCGGAAGACCTTCTTGTTCGCGAGCACCCAGCGGATCTCGCTGTCGGGATCGAGCAGGTTGCCGAACACGCGGGCCCCGGTCGGGCAGGCCTCCACGCAGGCGGGGTTGCGGCCCTCCCGCGTGCGCTGGATGCAGAAGGTGCACTTCTCGACGACGCCCTTCTTCCGCAGCCGGTTGCCGAGGTAGTGCTGGTTGGGGTTCAGCTCGTCCTCGGGGACGATGGGATCGGCCCAGTTGAACCGCCGCGCGTCGTAGGGGCAGGCGGCGATGCAGTAGCGGCAGCCGATGCACCAGTTGTAGTCCACCACCACGATACCGTCCGGCTCCATCCACGTCGCCTGCACCGGGCACACATCCACGCAGGGCGGGTTCTGGCAGTGGAAGCACTGGGTGCCCACGTAGAAGTGGCCGGCGGCCGGGACCTCGTGGAAGAAGTCGTCGGTCGCCTTGCGGAAATCCTGGTCGCCCTTGGCCAGCTCGTGGATGCGGATGTACTTCATGCCCGAGCGCCGGTCCTGGTTGTTCTCGCGCAGGCAGCCACGCACGCAGTCCATGTAGCCGCGGCACTTCGAGATGTTGAACGCGTAGCCGTAGAGGACGCCCGGCCGGGCGTCGCTGGCGCTCATGTCCAGGCGCTTGCCGGTCTTGAGCTCGTGCAGGCGGACGAGCCGCTGCACGGTGTCCCCCTTCTCCTTGTCGGTCATCAGCCGGAAGTTGCCCTGGAAGTAGGTCTGCCAGTCGAGGACCGCCGTCTCGCGCGCCTCGGCCGACGACAGCGGGTTGCACGCGGCCTGCACGAGGCCGAGCCCGGTGAGGAGGCCGGCCGCCATGCCGCCGATGGCGGTGCGCCGGTCGACCTGGCGCTCCAGGAGCTGTCGGAAGCCGGACAGGTGCGGGTCGGTTTCGGGATCGAGGCCCGGACCCGACGCCGGCTCCTCGCTCAGGCGAACGACGCGCTCCAGCCCGGAGCCGGACGCGCAGCCGCAGCCACCACCGCCGCCACTGCCACACCCACCGGAACTCGACGACGGCACCACCGGCAACGGTCGCTTGGTCACGGTTCTTCCCTCAGCGCGCTCCGCCGCCCACGATGGCGGGCCAGCGCGTCTCCCAGGCGGGTCGATGGGGATCGTGGCAGGCGGGGCAGCCCGCCACGACGCGCGGCGGGGCCCAGCCCCCCATTCGCTTGCCGTGCGCGCCGCCCGCCCAGTCCGCCGCCTGGCGGGAGTGGCATTGGGCGCACACCTGATAGCTGTGGTCGAAGGCCACCGGCGCACCCTGCAGCGTCCGGAGCGTGTCGAGATCGGCGCTCGCGTGGCAGGTGGTGCAGGCCATGACGGCGGGCGGCGCATGGTGCAGGGCGATGTCCCAGTGCGCTCGCTTCTGCGCTCCGCCGCCGTGCATCTGGGCGAGCGAGCCCGTGTGGCAGGTGGAGCACGGGTATTTCTGGATGCCCGGCGTGCGGGCCAGGACCGAGAAGCGCGGCCGGTCGGGGTAGCCGGCCACCTCGACGCGCGCGGCGCCCGCCAGCGCCGGCTCGGAGCTGAGCCCCGCGTTCGCGTTCGGGGCGGCCGCGCGCTGGGTGATGTCACGCATGGACGGCGTCTCGCCGGGCCCGTGGCAGGCCAGCAGGGACAGCGAGACCGCGAGCCACGCGGCGCGCCTCACCGGGCTGGCCCCTGGCCTGGACGCTCGAAGGCCGTCACGGGATCCGCGCCCAGCGCGTGGCACTGCCGGCAGTTCACCCGCGTGGGGTGCGACGTTCGGATCTCCGCGACGGCGCCCGGTCCGCCATGACACGCCAGACAGTTCTCGCGCATGTGCAGGGCGTGCGGAATAGGCGGCGGGCTTCCCGGCAGAGCGGCCCGCCGGATGCTTGGCGGT
>JBOHPM010000685.1:0-1983 GCA_050731715.1 Candidatus Rokuibacteriota bacterium | reverse complement strand
GCCGACCAGGCGGTCATCGCCATCGAGAACGTGCGGTTGTTCCAGGAGCTGCAGGCGAGCACCCGTGACCTCGCCCAGTCCCTGGAGGAGGTCCGGGCCCTGAGCGAGGTGAGCCAGGCGGTCAGCGCCTCGCTGGACCTCCGACGCGTGCTCGACACGGTGGCGCGGCACGCGGTCAATCTCTCCGGTGGTGACGCCTGCGGGATCCTCGAGTTCACCGCCTCCCGCCAGGCCTACGAGGTCGTGGCGAGCCACAACCTGAGCGAGACCTACATCCAGTCGGTCCAGGCCACGCCGATCGACCCGCGAAAAGGAATCATCGGCCGCGCGACGGAAACTGGCGAGCCGGTCCAGATCGCCGAGATCGCGACGGGTGAGGGGATGCTGTTCCGGGACATCACCACACGGGAGGGCTTTCACGCGCTGCTGGCCGTGCCGATGAGCGCCGAGGGCGTCACCCGGGGCATCGTGCTCTTCCGCCGGACGCCCGGTCGCTTCGACGATCGCGTCGTCACGCTCCTCACGGCGCTGGCCAGCCAGTCGAAGCTCGCCATCGAGAATGCCCGGCTGTTCCAGGAGGTCGAGGACAAGGGCCGCCAGCTCGAGGTGGCCAACCAGCACAAGTCCGATTTCCTGGCGGCCATGTCGCACGAGCTGCGCACGCCGCTCAACGCTGTCATCGGATTCTCCGAGGTCCTGCTGGAGCGGATGTTCGGGGACCTGAACCCCAAGCAGGAAGAGTACCTCCACGACATCGTCGCCTCGGGACGCCACCTGCTCTCGCTGATCAACGATATCCTGGACCTCGCCAAGGTCGAGGCCGGGCGGATGGACCTGGACCTGGCGCCGTTCAGCCTGCCTGCGGCGATCGACAACGCCCTCACCCTGGTCCGGGAGCGCGCGGCCCGGCACGGGATCGCGGTGGCGGCCAGCGTCGACGCTCGCGTCGACCGCATGGTCGCCGACGAGCGCAAGTTCAAGCAGATCGTGCTGAACTTGCTCTCCAACGCGATCAAGTTCACCCCGGAGGGCGGGCGGGTCGACCTCACCGCGGCCCCGGTCGACGGGATGGTCGAGATCTCGGTCAGCGACACCGGCATCGGGATCGCCCCCGAGGACCAGGAGGCGATTTTCGAGGAGTTCCGCCAGGTCGGCGACGACGCCGGCCGCAAGCGGGAGGGCACCGGGCTGGGGCTCCCCCTGGCCAAGCGGTTCGTGGAGCTGCACGGCGGACAGATCTGGGTCAAGAGCCGGGTGGGCGCCGGCTCGACCTTCACGTTCACGCTTCCGCTACAGTCGACGCGGTGAGGCGAGGCAGAGTGGAGCCATGACGACACGCCGAGCGTTCATCAACGGATTGGGCCTGGCCGGCGCGGCCGGCGCGCTCGGTCTCCCGCCCCGACGGGCGGCTGCCGGACCTGGGCTGGAGACGACGCGACTTCGGCTGTTGAAGACCGGCAGCATTTGCTGGGCGCCCCAGTACGTGGCTGATGAGCTGCTGAGGCGGAGTTCCTCGCGGCCGGTCAGGCCGACATGAGCATGAACTTCGTGGGGCCCAACCTCATCCGGCTCGAACAGGGCGATCCAGGAGCTGCCCTACAACAAATGGCGGGACTACGATCCCGAGGACACGCTCCGGTTCTATGCTTTGCGCCTGCACGAGGCCGGGTTGATCAAATCCAGCCCTCAGAAGCTCATCGCCCAGGCCGCCGACTGGCGGTTCCTGAACGAGCTCAAGAAGGAGCTGAAGGGATGATGACCCGAAGGGAGTTCGTGAGTGGCCTGACGGCGGTGGGGACGACGAGCTGGCTCGGGACCGAGGCGGGCATGATCAAGTCGAGCCCCAACAAGCTCATCGCCCAGGGCACCGACTGGCGCTTCCTCAACGAGCTCAAGAAGGAGTTGAAGGGTTAGCTATGGGTGAGGCCGAGCGCGAACAGCAACGCGCGCTCCACGGCGGCCAGGGTCTCCGGCGGCAGCGGG
>JBOHPM010000684.1:0-1990 GCA_050731715.1 Candidatus Rokuibacteriota bacterium | reverse complement strand
TCCTCGGCGAACTTCTTCCACTGGGGCGTGTCCATGGCCTTGCCGAAGGCATCAGAGAGCGCCGTCACGCGGTCGGCGGGCGTCCCTTTCCTGGCGACGACGCCACGGAACTGCGGCAGGGTGACCTCGAAGCCCAGCTCCCTGGATGTCGGCACCTCCGCGAACGCCGGGTGGCGTTTCTCGGCGAAGATCACCAGCGGCTTGAGCTGGCCGGCCTTGAGGTACTGGAGCACGTCGCCGGCCTGCTCGTAGAGCACCTCGGCGTGGCCGCCCAGCGTCGCCGCGTAGCGCTCGCCCGGCTTGGGGTACGGCACCATCGTCATCTTGTAGCCCTTCTTCTCGAGGTAGCGGACGGTGACGTCGTCCACGCTGCCGAAACCGGTCCCCGCGACCCGGACCTTGCCGGGGTTGGCCTGGGCGTGTTTGAGCAGCTCCTGGACCGTCTTGAACGGCCCATCGGCTTTGACGAAGAGGAAGGAATCGGCGACCTGCGTGCGCGTGATCCACGCGAGGTCATCGACCTTGTGACGGGCGAGCCCCATGGGGATCGTCATCAGCGTGTCCTGGATGTAGACGGCGACCGTGTAGCCGTCGGGCTTGCCGTTCAGGAGCTGGGCCAGCCCGGTGTTGCCGGCGGCGCCGGGGACGTTGGAGACCGGCAGGGCCGTGCCGAGCAGCGGCTGGGTGAGCGCGCCGAGCTGCCGGGCCATCGAGTCGGCCCCGCCCCCGGTGCCCCAGGGGACGATGAAGTCGATGGGGCGGCTGGGAAACTTCTCCTGGGCAGCAGCACCGACAGGCGTCAGGACGGCCAACAGCAGCGCCGCGACCACGAGGACGATCGAAGCAGGCCGGCGTGTCGTCATGGCTCTCCTCTCGGTGGGACCTCGCGGCGCAGCTCGCGCCGGAGCAGCTTGCCGGTGGTGGTCATGGGGAGCTCCGACCGGAACTCGACCGCTCGGGGCGCCTTGTACGGCGTGAGGCGTTCCCGGCAGAAGTCGATGATCGCCTCCGCGCTCGGGAGAGCCGCCCCGTCCCGGAGCACGACGTAGGCTTTGACCGCCTCGCCCCGGTAATCGTCGGGCACGCCAACCACCGCGGCCAGTCTCACCGCGGGGTGCGCGTAGAGCGTCTCCTCCACCTCGCGCGGCCAGACCTTGAAGCCCGCGGTGTTGATCACGTCCTTGCTGCGGTCGACAACGCTGAAGTAGCCCTCCTCGTCCATGCGCGCGATGTCCCCGGTGCGGAGCCAGCCCTCCTGCAGCGTCTGGGCCGTCTCCGCCGCCCGCTTCCAGTATCCGAGCATCACCTGGGGACCACGGATCAGCAGCTCGCCGGCCTCCCCTGTGGGCACCTCCTGCCCCCGACCGTCGACGATCCGCGCGTCGGTGTCCGGCAGGGGCACGCCGATGGAGCCGGCCTTGGCGCGGCCGATGGGATTGGCGTGGGTCAGCGGGCTCGTCTCGGTCAGCCCGTAGCCCTCGACCAGGACCTCGCGTCCTACGAGCGCGTCGAAGGCGGCCTTCACGGCCGGCGGCAGGGGGGCGGCGTTGGTGCGGCAGGCGCGCAGCGCCGAGTAGTCGGCGCGCCGGCCTTCCTCGTCGTTGAGCAGCGCGATGAACATCGTCGGCACCCCGAAGAGGCGCGTCACCCGGTGGCGGGTGACGGCGCGGGCCACCGCCGTTGGGCTGAAGCGGGACAGCACGAGACAGGTGGCCCCAGCGGACAGCGGGACGTTCATCGCCCCCGACATCCCGCCCGAGTGGTAGAAGGGCAGCGCCGATACCATCGTCTCCTCGCCGGGAGCGAAGGCATACCATTCGGCGAACTGGATCGTGTTGACGACCAGATTGCGGTGGCTCAACATCGCGCCCTTCGGCGTCCCCGTGGTCCCACCGGTGTAGATGAGCACGGCCACGTCGTCCTCGGGCACGCAGGGTGCCGGCTCCGCGGGGGGCAGCTCGGCCAGGCCGCGGAAGCTCGCGAGATCGAG
>JBOHPM010000683.1:0-1992 GCA_050731715.1 Candidatus Rokuibacteriota bacterium | reverse complement strand
TAGAGCCAGGCCTTGGCTTTGAAGCCGTTGGGATACCCCGCCTCCGCGAGCAGCCGTTTGGCCGCCGCCCGGTCATAGCCATACATCGCCGGGAACCGCTTCTCCCAGGTGGGGTCCCAGCCCTCCACGTCCGGGTAGAAGCCATGGACGTACATGGGGTTCGCCCGACCCTTGTACAGCACCGTGAGCAACTCATTCCGGTTGATCGCCTTGTTCATGGCCTGCCGCACCTTGACGTTGGCCCAGGGAAGCTTCGGGTCCAGTTTGCCCGTGGTGCCTCCGTACTCCGTGTAGCGCCCCGTGGCCTTGTCCTCGGTGCCGAAGTAGAGCCCGCCGAAATTGATCTGCATCTGCTGCGCGGTCCCTCGGCTCCGGATGAGCTTGTAGCCTTTCGCGACCAGCTCGTCGGTGAGGTCCTTGTTGACCTCGGTGAGGTGGGTTTCGCCCGCGATCAGCTGGGCAAAGCGCGTCGATTCCTCGAGGGTCCACGTCATCTTGATCTCTTTCCAGTCCACCACGCCATGCTTCCAGTGCGGGGTTGGCGCCCGCTCGTACAGGACATGCCGACCCAGCACTCGCTCCTTGAAGATGTACGGCCCCGTCCCGGCGGGCTTGCGGTCGTACCCCATCTCTCCTTCGGCATCCCACTGCTTCTTGCTGAAGATCATGACGTTCGACGCGCTCGAGTAGTAGAACGGCATGTCCAGACACACGACCTTGCAGTGCATGGTGATCTCGTGGGCGTTGACCACCTCGATCTGCTGGACCTGACAAATGCCGGCGCGGTAGCCCGCGACCGGTGGGTCTTTGCGGCCCGGGTACTTCGGGTCACACCAGAGGGCATGAGTGTGGACGACATCCTGGGCCGTGAACTCGCCGTACCCATGATGGAATCGCACGCCCTTGTGCAGCTTCACCCTCCAGGACCTCCCGTTGGGGCCCAGCGTCCAGCTATCCGCCAACCAGGGCTTGTACTGGCCCGTCTCCGCGTCGACCTCCACCAGCCACTCGAGCATGGGGTCGTGTTGAATATTGTGATCGGCCGTCCCATTGATCCAGGGCCGCACGTAATCGTGGTACGGCGTGATGAGCCCCATCACCAGGCGATCAACCTTGGGCTTCCCCGGCGGGGGCGCTTGCGCCATCGCCGGTCCGGCCGCTGGGAGCAGGATGAGCAGCACCAGGACGTAGCACAGCGCGGCAACCTTCTTAGGACGTTCTCGATCCATGGCTTGACCCCCCCGTTTCCGACCGTGGGACTGCCCGGGCCCGAGCAACGCAATTCGAGACTTTTGCCGGGACACTATGCCCGTAGCCCGCGCCTGTCAAACGCCGTGGCGCTGAGCTGGATGGCCGGCCACGCGAGAGCGTGGGCGGCGGGTGGTATATACCGAGTATTGCCTTGGAGGCGCTGCGGATGTTACCCTGCCCTCGGACGAAGAAGATGGCCAAGATCATGATTTCTCTTCCCTCGGACTTCCTGAAGAAGGTCGACCGCGCGGCCAACGCCCAGGGACGCTCACGCAGCGAGCTGATCCGTGAAGCGCTCCGGACGCTGCTCTCCGAGAGCCAGGGAGCCCGACGGTCGTGGACGGAGGCGCTCGCTCCTCTCAAGGAGCTCGAGCAGCAGTGGGTAGGTCAGTGGAACTCGACGGACATCGTCCGCTATTACCGCGAGACACGCTACGGCCGCCAAGATCGTCGCTGACACCTCCGTCCTCGTCAAGTGGTTCAAGACCCGCGACGAGGATCTTCTGAAGGAAGCGCGCGCCCTCCTCGCACAGGTGGAAGCGCGGCTACTCGAGGTGCATGTCCCCGCTCTCCTCCTCTACGAAGTCGGGAATGTGCTTCTTCTCAAGACCCGCCTGGGCACGACGGGGCTCGACGACGCCATGGACCACCTTGAGACTGTCCCCTTCACCGTTGCGCCGCCAGCGACCCCGCTTCTGAAGCGCGCCGCCCGGCTGGGGCGCGAACTCGGCCTGACCTTCT
>JBOHPM010000682.1:0-1993 GCA_050731715.1 Candidatus Rokuibacteriota bacterium | reverse complement strand
GGGATGGATCTCTACCTGCGCATCGCCCCCGAGCTCTACCTCAAGCGCCTCATCGTGGCGGGCTTCGAGCGGGTCTACGAGATCAATCGCAACTTCCGCAACGAAGGGGTGTCGACCCAGCACAACCCCGAGTTCACGATGCTGGAGTTCTACCAGGCCTATGCCGATTATCGGGACCTCATGGCGCTCACCGAGGAGATGTTTTTAACCCTGACCCAGGCGGTGGGGGTCAGCCCCACGCTCACGTGGGGAGAGCACGACATCGACCTCCGGCCGCCCTGGCGCCGCCTGGGGTTCTTCGCGGGGCTGTCTCAGGCGCTCGGCGTCGACGTGACCACGGACACCGATCCGGCGCTGGTAGCCAAGGCTGCCGCTGCCCGGGGGATTGCGGTGGGCGGTGGGGCGACGCCCTGGCAAATGTGGAAGGAGGTCTTCGAGGGCCTCGTCGAGCCGGCCCTGGTGCAACCCACCTTCGTCACGGACTTCCCTATCGAGCTATCCCCCCTGGCCAAAAAGAAGCGCGACAACCCCCGGCTGGTCGATCGCTTTGAGCTGTTCATCGGCCAGCGGGAAATGGCCAACGCCTACAGCGAGCTGAACGACCCCATCGACCAGCTGGCGCGCTTCCGCGAGCAGGCCTTCCTCCTGGCCCGCGGCGACGAAGAGGCCCACTGGCTGGACGAGGATTACGTGCGAGCCCTCGAGTACGGCATGCCCCCCACGGCCGGCGAGGGGATGGGAATCGATCGCCTGGTGATGCTCTTCGCCAATCAACCATCGATCCGCGAGGTGATCCTGTTTCCGCATCTGCGGCCCGAGGCCGGCCGTTCCGGCGGGGACGAGGACGAGGCGTGAGCCGCGGGCTTCCCTTCGAGCTGTTCCTGGGCCTGCGCTACCTGCGCGCGGCCGGCCAGCGCGCCAACCTCTCGCTCTTCGTGTGGATCGGGGTGGGGGGCGTCTTCCTGGGGGTGGCCGCGCTCATCCTCGTGCTCGCCGTCATGACGGGCTTCCAGGATTCGATCCGCGACAAGATCATCGAGGCCAATCCCCATCTGCTCATCTTCCAGGCTGGCAACGCCGGCCTGACCGACGCCGACACCGTCGCCGAGCGGGTGCGAGGAGTCCCGGGCGTCCGCTCGGCCACGCCCTTCGTGGTGCAGCAGGCGCTGTTCACCAGCGGGGGCGGTGGTGCCCACGGCGGCCTGATCCGCGGCGTAGACCTGACCAATCCGAGCGTGCTGGCCGACCTCCGCGCTCACCTGCGCACCGGCAGCCTGGCCCCGCTGCAGTCGGGGGAGGGCGCGCTCCTGCTCGGGGCCGAGCTGGCCCGGACCCTCGGGGTGATCACCGGCGAGTCGATCACGGTGATCTCGCCCAAGGGCGCCCTGACCGCGGTGGGCCTGGTGCCGAAGATGCGTCGCTACACCGTGGCCGGCCTGGTCGAGGTCGGCATGCACGAGTACGACTCCACGCTGGCCTTCATGAGCCTGCCCATGGCCCAGGAGTTCGCCGGCCTGGGATCGGGCGTCAGCGGGATCGACGTGAAGCTGCGCGATCCCTTCGAGGCCAAACGGGTGGGCGCGGCCATCGCCGCCCAGCTCGGCTTCCCCTTCTGGATGCGGGACTGGATGGACATGAACCGCAACCTGTTCGCCGCGCTGCAGCTCGAGAAGCTGGCCCTCTTCATCATCGTGACGATCATCGTCCTGGTGGCCGCGTTCGCCATCATCGGCCACCTGGTGCTGCTCGTCGCCGAGAAGCGCAAGGAGATCGGGATCCTGAAAGCCATCGGCGCCTCGAGCGCCACGATCACCGCAGTCTTCCTCGCCGTCGGCATGACCATCGGACTCGTGGGCACGCTGGCGGGCGCCGCGGTGGGCCTCACGCTCATCTGGGTTCAGAACACCTACAAGATCATCCGGCTGGCCGGCGACGTGTACCAGATCGACTATCTGCTCATGAAGCTGACGTGGCCGGACTTCCTGCTCGTGGT
>JBOHPM010000681.1:0-1994 GCA_050731715.1 Candidatus Rokuibacteriota bacterium | reverse complement strand
GGCGGCGCGACGGCGCCCGAGGTCGTCCCGCCGCCCGTGCTATCGGGGGCGACCGGCCACATCGACGCGGAGATCCGCGACCTGTGCGTGAAGGCCGCCCGACGGGCGGGACTGCAGCTCGATGATCTGATGCTGGCTCAGCTCCTGGAGGGAGCGCCGTACGCGCTGGGAATGGTCCAGCGCCTGCGTCGTGACCACGACCCGCACCACGAGCCGGCGAACGTCTTCAGCTTTCCGCCCGACCTGACGACTAGCTGATCAGGCCGCGGAGCTCTCCGATCTCGCGCCGGGTGTCGGCAAACGCCAGGTGAACTGGGTGAAAGCGCGCGTCCATCTCCCGTGTGATGTCGGAGCGCAGCCGCTCGATCGACTCGGTATTGGCGACGACGCCCTCCGCCACAAGCCGGATGTCGCCGCGCAGTCCTTCGGCCACAACGTCGAAGTGACGCCGCGTCGCGACGGCCTCCGTCCGGATCTCGGCCCGTAGCGTCGCCATCGCCTCGGCGAGGTCGGCGCGACTCTCCTGGCGCACCTCAGCCAGGTCGGCCCGGTACTCGTAACGCATCGAGGTCATCGCCTCGGCGAGATCGCGCCGGAACTCCTGCCGAAAGAAATCGAGATAGGTGCGAGTCTCGGCGTCCACAGCGACACTTTACGCGGCAGGCCGAAGCCCGGCAAGAGTCGAGGAACGGATACGGCTATAATCGCGGCACGTCACCCGAAGAGAAAGGAACCCCTATGGCGGTCATTCTGGGCACGGACGCCTATCGTTACGAGGTCGTCGACCAGTGGGCAAAGCTGCCGCCGGAGCGGGAGTTCAACGCCGACGTGGCCGCCGTCGGCGTCGACCGGCAGGACCGCGTCTACGCGTTCAACCGGGGCCAGCACCCGATGGTCGTGTTCGACCGCGACGGCAATTTTCTGAAATCCTGGGGCGAGGGCGTGTTCCGCCGCGCTCACGGTGTCCACATGGCGCCCGACGACACGTTGTGGCTGACCGATGACGGCGACCACACCGTCCGGCATTGCACGCTCGATGGGAAAATCCTCCTGACGATCGGCATTCCCGGCGCGCCCAAGCCCTACATGAGTGGTGAGCCGTTCAACCGCTGCACCCACACGGCGCTGTCGCCCCAGGGCGAGCTCTACGTCTCCGACGGCTATGGCAACTCGCGCGTCCACAAGTACGCCCCGAACGGCACGCTGCTCCGCTCGTGGGGCGAGCCCGGCACCGATCCCGGCCAGTTCAACATCGCCCACAACATCTGCTGCGACGCCGAGGGCTGGGTCTACGTGGCCGACCGTGAGAACCATCGCGTCCAGGTGTTCGACGGCAACGGCCGGTTCGAGACGCAGTGGAGCAACATGCACCGCCCCTCCGGCCTGTATCTGCATTCCGGCCCTCAGCCCCGCTTCTACGTGGGCGAGATCGGGGGCGGCATGGGCGTCAACTACGACATGCCCAACATCGGGCCCCGCATCAGCATCTACAGCCCCAAGGGCGAGATGCTGGCGCGGCTCGGACAGCGTCCGGCCGGGCTCGAGCTCGGGCAGTTCAACTCGCCGCACGGCCTGGCCGTCGATTCCCGCGGCGACATCTACGTCGGCGAAGTCTCGTTCACCAACTGGCGCAATCGCTACCGGGATCAGCCGCCGCCGGCCGGGCTGCGGAGCTTGCAGAAGCTCGTCAAGGCCCGCTGAGGTGCTCCCGACACCGGGCTTCCATCATCTCCACCTGAACTCCGTCGATCCCGGCGCGGCGGTCGATTTCTATCTCCGGCAGTTTCCAGCGTCGGCCAAGACGAGCTGGGGCGGCCTGCCGGCGCTGGCCGCGCCGAACGACGTCCTCGTCCTGTTCACCCGGGTAGCTACGGCGGCCCCGACGTCGCCGCAGACTGCAATCTGGCACTTCGGCTGGCACGTCACCGACACGCGGGCGAGCCTGGAGTCCTACAAAGGCCGCCCGGACGTCCAGCTCTTACCGCTCTACACCA
>JBOHPM010000680.1:0-1994 GCA_050731715.1 Candidatus Rokuibacteriota bacterium | reverse complement strand
CATGACCTCGAGCGGCGAGATCCGACGGGCGCGATAGAGGCGCAGCAGCTCGACGGCGGGAGCCAGGGTGGGATCGCTGATCGGCACGGCCCCCGATTCTACGCCAGCGCTGGGCGTGTTGGCGCTAGTTGCCGAGCGGGCATGTCTCGACGCTGCCACTACGAATCACTGGCCTCACCCACGAGTACTTGGCCCGCTTCCATCCCGCTCCTGGCTACCGCGGCGCCTGGGCCGAAGACGCCCTGCGCGATGTCCTCGATCCCCGGCTCCGCGGCGAGTAGCGCTCGGAGGGCGCGCGTGTGGGCGCCGGCCTGCACGTGGTATCGTGAGGCCGGGATGCGCTCCCGCTGGAACGACGCCGAGGCGCCGCTCACCGAGCTCGATCTCCTCGTCTACGCCTCTCGCCTGATCGGCGCCGAGACCTCGCTGGTCGTCTGGGGCGGGGGCAACACCTCGATCAAGGTCGCCGAGCGCGATCACCGCGGTCGCACGGTGGACGTGCTGCGGGTCAAGGGTAGCGGCTCGGACCTCAAGTCGATCCAGCGCAAGGACTTCCCCGGCGTGCGGATGGATGACATTCGCGCCCTGCTGGAGCGCCCGGAGATGGGCGACCAGGAGATGGTCGACTATCTGGCCCGGGCCCTGCAGGAGCCGGCCGGGCCGCGCCCGTCCATCGAAACCTTGCTGCACGGCTTCCTCGAGGGCCACGCGGTCCTGCACACCCACGCCGACGCTGTCGTCGCCCTGACGAACAACAATCGGAGCCGCGAGGTCGTGCAGAGTGTCTACGGCAAGGACGTGATCGCGCTGGCCTACCGGCGTCCGGGCTTCCGCATCTCCCGCGAGGTCGCCGAGGCCGTCGCCCAGCACCCCGAGGCGGGGGCGCTGCTCCTCGAGAAGCACGGCACGATCACCTGGGGCGCTACCGTTCGCGAGGCCTACGAGGCCACCATCGACTTGATCACCCGCGCCGAGGAGGCCCAGGCCGAGCGAACGCGCGGGCGCCGGCTCTTCGGCAGCCCACGGGTGGAGGCGCTGGGGCCCGCCCAGCGGCGGGCCGTGGCCCTCGCGGTGGCGCCGCGGCTCCGCGGGCTGCTGAGCCAGGGCCGCCGCCAGATCGTCGCCTTCGACGACGCGTCGCCCGTGGTGGACTTCGTCTCGTCGGTGGAGGCGCCCGTGGTCTCGCAGGTCGGTCCCGCCACGCCCGATCACACGATCTACACCAAGCGCCTGCCCTGCTTCGTCGACTGGAACGGGGACGCGGCGGGGCTGGAGGCGGCGGTCGAACGGGGCCTGGCCGAGTTCCAGCGGGAGTACAGTCGGTACTTCGAGCAGCACCGCTTCGAGGGCGCCGAGCTGGGGGATTCGCTGCCGCGCGTCGTCCTGGTCCCGGGGCTCGGCATGTTCACGGCCGGCCGCGATCGCCGCGCGGCCGGTATCGTGAGCGACATGTACCACCACACGATCGATGTCATCGGCAACGCCACGGCTTTCGGTCGCTACGTCTCCCTCACGGCCCGGGACGCCTTCGACGTCGAGTACTGGCCGCTCGAGCTCTACAAGCTCACGCTGGCTCCACCGGAGAAGGAGCTGGCCCGCCGGATCGCGCTGGTCACCGGCGGGGCGTCGGGCATCGGCCGGGCCGTAGCCCGCCGGCTGGCGGCCGAGGGCGCGCACGTGATCGTGGGCGACGTCGACGAGCCCGGCGCCGCCGCCACAGCCGAGGAGATCGTGCGTGCGGCGGGGGCGGGCCGCGCGCTGGGGCTGCGGATGGACGTCACCGACGAGGCCTCCGTGCGCGGGGCCTTCGAGGCGGCGGTCCTGTCCTACGGCGGGCTCGACATCCTGATCTCCAACGCGGGCACCGCCCACTCGGCGGCGGTGGCCGAGATGGCGCGGGCCGACTGGGAGCGCTCCTTCGCCGTGAACTCGACCGGCCACTTTCTGGTGGCCCGTGAAGCGATGCGCGTCCTCCTGCGGCAGGGGATCGGTGG
>JBOHPM010000679.1:0-1996 GCA_050731715.1 Candidatus Rokuibacteriota bacterium | reverse complement strand
CTTTGATTCCAACTCTGTGAATGATGTCTATCATTTTTCTCTCTCCTTGCTTGTGAATGCTTGTGAATTGACGCGCCCTGCATCTACGCGCACCGCTTACTTGCGCTCGAGCGCCTTGGCCGCACCGCTGCGCCAGCTATCCGATGCGTCATCCGAGCCCGGCTGCTCGCGCGATCAGAAACAACCCTGCCCCGACGACGACGGCCCCGGTGGCTCGCGCGACGCGCTCACCGGCCGGTGCGAGACGTTCGACGGTGATGGCTGCCGCCACGACAGCCATCGCGCGAAGGTCCATGACCCCGATGACCAGCAGGATCGCCATCAGACCGAAACAGCATTGGCTGCAGTGGAGGCCGAGGCGCAGGCCGTGTCGCCAGGCCGTGCCGGCGTCGGTCGGCAGCGTACTGCCGCGCCCGGGCGCCTCCCGACAACAGGCAAGGTGACGCGCCTTCCACGCGGTGAATTGGAGGGAGCCGGCGATCAGGACGACCACACCGACCGCGATCGGTACGGTGCGCGCCAGCGCCGGCTGCTGCATCTCGACCGCCGCCAGCGCGACGCCCAGCGGAAAGGCGGCTATTCCGAACACGGTCCAAACTAAGAAGTAACCCACGCCCACCAGCGCGGTCAGCCGACCGAGGCGCGTCTCGCCCGGCCTGCCAACGGCCTGGCGGTAGCGCCACAGCATCGGGATCAAGGACGGCAGCATCATCGCCACCATCATCACGACCCACATGCCGAGGAACGACGCCGCAACGCCGGGCCACGTCTGTCCCGGCATCCGCATCCACGCCATCGACATCGTCCAGCCGCCGGGCATCGGCATCTCGCCCATCGCCGACATGGATGCGCACCAGACGATCGTCACCGCCGCGCTGGCGGCGAATAGCAGCGCCGAGACGCCGAAGAAGGCTCGCTGGGAAGCCATGCGTCGCGAGATCTCCAGTCCCGCAGTTGCGCCACGAGAACCACGACTTCGCTCAGCCATTGTACTCGTCGTGGCGGCGCCACCAGACGCCCGTCTCGTTGCGTCCCCTGGGGGCGCGGTCGAGCCACTGGTACATGCCCCACAGGCCGTCCAGTCCGCGCGCATAGGTGGAATAAGTGTGGTAGACGACGCCGTCCTCGAGCACGAAAGCGCTCATGCCCGGACGCTGGCGCGTGTAAGTGGCCGCGTCGGTTCCGGTCATGGCCGCGTTCTGGGCGACGGGCTGCGGGACGACCGATGTCGCGTCCATTGCGTGGCCGCCGCGCTCGTAGTTGTATTCGATGCTCCCCTCGCGCTGTTGCTCCTCGGTGAACGAGACGCTGAAGTCGAAGTTGAAGTCGCCGCCGAGCGAGGACGCCCAGGGAAACGTCCACCCCATCCGCCGCTTGTACGCCTGCAGCTTCGCGAGCGGCGCCAGCGACACCGCCGAGAGCGTGACGTCGTGGTTCGCCAGGTGGACGGCGAAGCCGTCGAACCCGTCCGCGATCGTCGAGCAGGTCGCACACCCCGCCGTGTAGTCGGGCCCGAACATGAAATGGTAGATGAGGAGCTGCGAGCGCCCTTTGAAGAGCTCGGCGAGCGAGGCGCTCCCTTTATCGGTCTCGAATCGGTACTCCTTGTCGACCCGGACCCACGGCAACTCCTGCCGTCGCCGCGCCAGCTCGTCGCTGCGCCGCGTTAGTTCCTTCTCCTCCTTGAGCAGCCCGAGCCGGGCTGCAAGCCACTCTTCACGTGTTCCGATCGTGTGTTCTGTCATTGCGTTTCTCTCCTTTCAGGGTTTAAAATATATACGGTTGCATTGTCTCTAAGGTGCGGTGGGAGCGCGCTGAGCGCCAACTGAATTTCCAAATCTCGCGGCAACGGCTCGATTTTATTCATCCCCCCGGGAGTCAATGCCGTTTCCTTAAGAGGCCGGGCGTGCATGGCGCTGTCGATATTTGCGCCTACTGCATCGTGACCATCGCGGATAAGAGCGATGATAGCGTGGCTTCTCATAAACCTTGGCGA
>JBOHPM010000678.1:0-2009 GCA_050731715.1 Candidatus Rokuibacteriota bacterium | reverse complement strand
GACCTGGGGATTCACGGCGAGGGCGAAGCCGTAGATGATGCTGATGGGCTTCTGGGGGTTCACCTGCGGGAAGGGCACGACCTTCATGTCTTCCATCACCTTGGGGCCGAACTGGGCCACGCTGCCGGCGTGGGTGATGAACATGGAGACGCGGCCCTTGGGCAGGTCATCGGCCGGCAGGGCGTTCGTGGCCTGGCTCACGGTCGGGTCGGAGATCTTGTACTTGTAGACGTACATCGACCGTACCTGCATGGCCTTCACGCCCGCCTCGCTGTTGGCCGTGCACTTGCGGCCGGCCCGGTCGAGGATGCCGCCGCCGTACTGTCGGATCAGCCCTTCCAGGGCCCACATGGTCCACGCCGAGGAGTGCATGGCGAAGTCGAAGCCCTCGCGGGTCATCGTGCTGCCCTGCATCTTGACCAGCTTCTGGCCGACCCGGCCGATGTCCTCCCAGGTGCGCGGGTAGTCCGTGTCGGGATCCAGGCCGGCCTCCTGGAAGTGTTTCCGGTTGAGGTAGAGGCTGAAGGTGGCCGCGATCATGGGGACGGCGTAGAGCTTGCCCTCGTGGATGTAGCCATCGAGCGCGCCCGGCAGGTAGGCCTTCTTCATGTCGTCGAGGTTCTTGTAGCCGAGCCACTCGGGCCGGATGGGCGCCAGGACATCCTTGGTGGTGAAGCTGGGCAGCAGGGTGTCGATCACCGTGAACATGTCGGCCGCGGATCGCGTGGAGAGTGCGGCGGACAGCTTCTTGAAGTACGGCGTCATCGCGAAGAACTCGTACTGCACTTTCAGGTTGGGGTTCTTCTTGTTCCAATCCTCCACGAGCTCCTTCGAATAGTTGTTGTGAGGAGGGTTGCTGTGCTCCCACCAGGTGATGCCCGTCTGTTGCCCAAACGCCGGCGCCCCCAGCAGGAGCGAGGTGATGCCGAACGCCAGACACGCCACGAGGAATCGCTGCATGGCTCTGCCTCCTTCTGCGGTGATGGGTGTTCCTTGTGAGGGCCTCAGGACGCCGGATGCTCGGCACCGCGCGGTCGCCGGGCGCGAATCGCCGGTGTGGCCTCCTCGTAGGCGTGGGCCACGGCCAGGACACGGGCCTCCGACCACTCGGGGCCGACGATCTGCAGGGAGAGCGGCAGCCCTCCCGGGCTGAAGCCCATCGAGAGGGAAACGGCTGGACAGCCCGTCAGGTTGTGCGGGCTCAGGAAGGGCCGATGAATCCACGTCCCGTCGTATTCCTTACCGTTCACGCGCGCCTTGAGGGTGGCGATCGGCGGCGCGGTGCAGGGCATGGAGGGGAGCACCAGGGCATCGGCCCCGTGGAAGAATGTGGCGGTGTGGCGACGAAGCAGCTCCCGCTCGCGCAGGCCCCGCACGTACTGGTCCGCGGTGATCTGGAACGACCACGCCAGCCGCTCCCGCACGTCGGCCCCGTACCCGGCGGGCTCCTTGTCGAAGAAGGGACGGTGAAACTCCGCGTACTCCGGCCCGGCGATCTCGCGGAACAGCTCGAGGAGGCGGCCGCCGTGGGCGAAGGGCACCGTCGTCACGTGCGCGCCCAGGCCCTGGAGGACCCGGACCGCCTCCTGAAAGGCCCGCTCGACCTCGACGTCCACCTCGGCGTTCGCGTAGAAGTCGGGGCAGAGGAGGAGCCGGAGCCCCCGCACGCCGCGCTCCCGGTTCGCCGCGTAGTCCGGCACGGAGACGTCCCGCGACGTGCTGTCCGTCGGGTCGTAACCCGCCACGGCCTGGAGCACCAGGGCGGCGTCCCGCGCCGTGCGCGTCATCGGGCCCAGGTGGTCGAACGTGAGGACGTTCGGGCACACCCCCGTGAGGCTCACCCGCCCGTGCGTAGGCTTGAGCCCCACGATCCCGCACAGGGCGGCCGGGTTCCGGATGGAGCCCCCGGTGTCGGAGCCCAGGGCAAAGGCGCACAGCCCCGCCGCCACGGCGGCGGCCGAGCCTCCACTCGAGCCTCCGGTGATGTGGTCGAGCCCCCACGGGTTGCG
>JBOHPM010000677.1:0-2011 GCA_050731715.1 Candidatus Rokuibacteriota bacterium | reverse complement strand
GTCCTGCAGCCTATCCAGATCGTGCAGCAAAGCTCCACCGACACGAAAAGCTTTGAAAGACAGGGACAAGGAGCGCGCGCGAGTTAACTGGATTCCCCGGCAGGCTGCAGCCGCCCGCAGCATTTGCGGCAATACGCAGACCAGCCTATCCCGGCGCCGAATTCTAGTTGAACTAAACCGCTGACGCGGTAGGGTCGAACCTCAGTCGCAACAACGCAGTTTGTTGGGATCTCGACGTCGGTGTCGTGATCCTTCCCGATGCAGGTCGGTCGACTCGCTCAGAATCCCTCCATCTCACTCTCATCGATGGAGGTGTCTTCATGAGCGCGCTCCGCACCCGCATGATCCGCGACATGGCCCTACGTGGGTTCTCGCCCCGCACTCACGAGGCGTACGTCGCCGCCGTCGTGAAGTTGGCCAAGTACTACCACCGCGCGCCGGATCAACTGACCACCGAGGAGGTTCAGGCCTATCTCGCCCACTTGATCCAGGAGCGGAAGCTTTCGTGGAGCACGTGCAGCCAGGCGGCGCACGCCTTTCGCTTCCTCTATCACGTCACTCTCGGCCGCTCGCCGGCGAACTTCCATGTGCCCGCCCCCAAGCAGCCCCAGAAGCTGCCCGACATCCTCAGTCGTGAGGAGGTCTGGCGTCTCCTGCGCGCCTGCTCGCATCCCTGGCATCGCCTCTTGCTGGCGACGACCTACGCCGCGGGCCTGCGCGTCAGTGAAGTCGTCGCCCTCAAGGTCGCCGATCTCGACGCCGACCGCCTGACCATCCATGTCTGCCAGGGCAAGGGCGCCAAGGACCGCTACGTGCCGCTCTCCCCGCGGCTGCTCCAGGACTGGCGCGCGTACTGGCGCATTCGGCCCCCGCACGTCTGGCTCTTCGCCAATCGCCAGGGCACGCGCCCGATTGACATCACCGTCGCCCAGAAGCTCTACACGATGGCGAAGCTCCGCGCCGGCATCGCTAAGCAGGGGGGCATCCACGCCCTGCGCCATGCCTTCGCCACCCACTTGCTCGAAGCCGGCCGCAATCTGCCGACGGTGCAGGACCTGCTTGGCCACCGCCACCTCTCCACCACCGCGCGCTATTTGCACGTCACACCCGGCCGGGTGCTCGCCACCGGCTCACCCCTGGATCTGCCCGAGCCGCCCGGCGCCTGAGTCGTGGCCCCGGCACCGGCCGCCCCTGCGGGCGTCGGCGCTGACCGGGCACGCCGGGTCGAACTGGCCGATATCGTCCGCGCCCATGGCGCGGCGTATCAGCACGCCCACCCGCTATGCCGCGCGCAGCGCCGCGCCCTGCGTGCCATCGCCGCCTGCCGCACCGCCCTGCTCGGCGGCCATCGCGCCATCTGCACCGCCTGCGGCGCCGAGCGGATCACCTACAACTCGTGTCGCAACCGGCACTGCCCCAAATGCCAGCGCGTGGCCACTGCGCGCTGGCTCGCCGCGCGCCGCCGCGAGGTGCTGCCAATTCCCTACTTCCACGTCGTCTTCACCCTGCCGCACGCGCTCAACCCGCTGGCGCAAAGCCACCCCCGGCTGATCTATCGTTTGCTGTTTCAGGCCGCGGCCTCCACGCTCACGCGCTTCGGCCGCGATCCGCGTCACCTCGGCGGCGACCTCGGCGTGACCGCCGTGCTCCACACCTGGGGCCAAACCCTCACGCAGCATGTGCACGTGCACTGCGTCGTGACCGGCGGCGCCCTCGCGCGGGATGGGACACGGTGGGTTCCCGCACGGCCTGGCTTCCTCTTCCCCGTTCGCGCCCTGGCCACGGTCTTCCGCGGTCGGTATCTCGCCGGCCTGCGGCGGGCCTTCGACCGGGGCGACCTGCACGTCTCTGGCGGGCTGGCGGCTCTCGCCGAGCCGGCGGCCTTTGCCGCGTGGCTGAACGAGCTGCGCCGGCAGCCCTGGGTCGTCTACTGCAAGCCCCCGTTCGCGGGGCCCGAGCATGTGCTCGCCTACCTCGGCCGCTACACCCACCGCGTCGCGCTCTCCAACGA
>JBOHPM010000676.1:0-2016 GCA_050731715.1 Candidatus Rokuibacteriota bacterium | reverse complement strand
GCGCCAGCCGCAATTCCAGCCAGCGGGCCCAGCCGGCCAGCAGAGCGACCAGCCCCAGCGGCAGATGCGTGATCTCCATGAAGAAGCCGGTCTTCGGGTTATTGACCTGGTGGACGTGGGCCAGCAACAGCACGCCGCCGCAGATGCAGGCGATGGGAAACACGAAGCGCCAGGGCGAGTTGGGATGGCGGCCGCTGCGCACCCGCCACTCGGCCACGGCGAAGGCCGCCGTGACGACGAGCAGCAGCCGGTGCTGCAGGACCTCGGGGTCGAGCAGCTGCTCCCAGAATCCCACCGTTCCTGTCTGCCATCCTTCGGGGTCCATGCTCCAGGTGATGAAGCCGGTCAGCGGGATGAGCAGCAGGGGCCAATGCCGCGCCCACGGCGCGCGCCCCGTCTGCTCCAGCACGGCCAGCAGCCCCATGGCGAGCACGAACACGCCGGCGACGTGATGGCCGAACTCTGACCACTGCGTGTTCACGGACTGGCGTGGCGCTTTGGGGTCGGCGAGGTCGGACTTTGCCGCCAGCTCGGCCGCGCTCGGCGTCTGAAAGGTCGGCCACTGCGGCGTGAAGATGCGGCGGACCTCCTCGAGCGTGGCGCGCTCGGTGGTGACGTCGGTCGCTGGCGGGGCCGAGGCCAGCGACGCGGCCAGGGCGAGCGCCACCACGGCCAGGCCGGCTTCCACTTCGAGCCGCCGGCGCAACGGGAGCGCATCGACGTTGGCCGCGGGCGCAGACGGCTGTGTGCGCCACAGAGCGAGGGTGATCCGGCCGTGCACCGCGCGATGGTTCATCACGCCCATCGCCAGCAGCGCGGCGAAGAGGACGAGCTTCGTCAGGACCATGACGCCGTAGGACGTGCCGATGGCGGCCGCGGGCGCGCCCACGTACGCGAGCGAGAGCGCCATGCCCGTCAGCGCCAGCACCGTTACCGCAGCGGCGGCCAGCAGCGAGAAGCGGTGGAGCCATTGCGCGGGATGGTCCTTGGCGCGTACCGCGAGCACGGCTGCGCACATCACGCCACCCAGCCACGTCCCGGCGGCCGCTTGATGCAGGGCGCTCAGGCTCCAGAGCCAGACACGCCCGTCGAGACGTCCGATGGCGTGGCTGCCCAGCGCCCCGGTGAACGCGAGCAGCACCGTGGCGACGAGCAGGAGCGCGCCACGCCCACGGGCATCGGGCGCCCGCCGGAGCGCGAACGCCGCCGCGGCGGCGAGAACGGCCGTCGCGATGCGGATCAGGCCCGCCACTCCGACCGTCGAGCCGAGGAGGTCGGCGATGGGCCAGTCGGTGTCGATCGCCACTTCTGCTGCGAGCGCGGCGAGGACCCCGGCCTGGGCGCCCGCGGCAACCAGCGCGCCCACCGCGGTGAGCATCAGCGTGCGATCGACGGCCAGGACGGACGAGGGCGACTGGCCCCGGCGGAGGACGACGAGCGCGAGCACGGCACCACCGAGCGCGACCGCCTGGCCCGCGAGCCCGGCCGCGCGCAGCCACACGAGCAGGAAGGGGATCACAGCGGGGCCCACACTAGCACGGTCGGGGGAATTGACGCTGCCGATCGCCCCGGCTACTCTTGGCGCGCTTCACCTCTTGGCGCCGTTCACATCAAGGAGGAACGCACGTGTTCACTCGTATCGATCACGTCGTGATCGCCGTGCCAGATCTCACCCAGGGGACCGACACGTACACGCGCCTGGGCTTCAGCGTCCATCCCGGCGGCGTGCATGTCGGCTGGGGTACGCACAACGCCATCGCGTTCTTCGAGGATGATTACCTCGAGCTCCTGGGCGTGCGGGATCAGGGCGAGCTACGGGCGGCGGCCGCCGTTCCCGGCAGTCCCATCACCGGCCTCGCCAACTCCCTGGCCCGGGGCGGCGGCTTCTGCGCCGTCGCCCTGCAGAGCGACGATCTGGCCGCGGACGTGGCCGCGATGCGCCAGCGCGGCGTGGACGTCAGTGATCCGAAGGAAGGGAGCCGCCGCACGCCGGGCGGGCAAGAGCTGCGATGGCAG
>JBOHPM010000675.1:0-2023 GCA_050731715.1 Candidatus Rokuibacteriota bacterium | reverse complement strand
TGTCCACGCTCTTCCCCGTCGTCTTCGCGGTGGTGATCGGCGATCGGGTGAGCGCGGCCGCCGGCCGCGTCCTGCTGGTCCCGCTAGCGCTCGGCGCGATCGCCAGCGTGCTCTGGTGGCAGCACACCGACGACCTCCGCGCCTACGTCGTCGCGCAGTTCCTGCCGATGGTCCTGGTCCCGCTCATGCTCGTGCTACTGCCGGGTCACCGCCCGGTGGCCCCGCTCGTCTCCGGCATTGCGCTCTACGCGGCGGCCAAGCTGGCAGAAGTGGGAGACCACGCGCTGTTCGCGCTCGGCGGGTTCGTCAGCGGCCACACGCTCAAGCACCTGATGTCGGCCGTCGCCGCCGCCTTCATCGTCCTCTGGCTGGTGCCTCAGCGCGACTGACGCATCGGGACGCGCCGCGCTTGACTTGCGCGCTCCCGCCGCCGACAGTGACGGCATGCCCCCCGATACCCTGAACGTGCTGGTGACGATGCCCTTCGATGAGGCCAAGCTGGATCGGATGCGAGCCGTGTCGCCACGGGTCACCGTAACCCGCGGCGACGCCGAGACGGCCAACTACGCGCGCGCCGACGTCCTCTACGCGGGGACGGTGCCCACCGACCTCGTGGGCGGCCGTGACGGAGGCTCGCGGGCGCCCCGCCTCAAGTGGCTCCAGGTCCACATGGCCGGGGTGGACACGTTCCACACCCACCCGGTCTACACGAAGAGCGAGGTCCTGCTCACGACCACGAGCGGGGTGCACGCGACGCTGATCGCCGAGTACGCGATCACGGTGCTGCTGGCGCTCGCCCATCGCGTTCCCCGCATGGTCGAGTGGCGGGCCAAGGGCGTGTGGCCGCCCGACCAGCAGCGCTGGCCGCTCTTCGTCCCGACGCCGGTACGCGGCGCGACGCTCGGGATCATCGGCTACGGCAGCATCGGGCGGGAGCTGGCGCGCATCGCCAAGACGGCCTTCGCGATGAGGGTGCTCGCCTGCAAGCGCGACCCGGCGCGCCGTGCCGACGCCGGCTATCACCTGCCCGGCACCGGCGATCCGGACGGGGCCCTGCCCGACGAGTGGCTCGCGATCGAAGAGCTGCCGGCGCTGCTGGGGCGCTCCGACGTGGTGGTCATGTGCGCGCCGCTCACGCGCGAGACCTGCGGGATGATAGGGGCGGCCGCGCTGGCGACCATGAAGCCGTCCGCCTATTTTATCAACGTGGGCCGCGGGGCCAGCGTCGATGAGCCGGCGCTGGCCCGGGCCCTGGCCGAGCGGCGCATCGCCGGCGCCGCCGTCGACGTGTTCGCCCATGAGCCCCCGCCGTCGGGCCACCCGCTCTACGCCCTGGACAACGTCATCGTCTCGCCGCACGTGTCGGGCTTCATGCCCGGCTACGACGACGCCTGCACGGCGCTGTTCGCCGAGAACCTGCGCCGCTATCTGGCCGGCACGCCGCTCCTGAACCTGGTCGACCGCGCACGCGGCTACTAGGGCCCCGTGCCGACCAGGGACAAGACGCTCCCGGCGTCCAGCCGCTCCATCCGTGGGTCCCGGTCCCGCGCTCGCGCCGCTCACTCTCGGACGGGATGCCAGGGTCGACGAGCACGGACTCGCCCGGTTCGAGCGCGGTCGGCGGCTTCGAGCCCCGGCGCGCAAGGCGGCGCGCGGTCGCGGATCTCAGGGGACTTTTTCCCAGGCGATGTGTTTTGTAGATTGTTCAGACCGCGGCGCTTTTCCTTGGGCCGGAGCGGGACCGACAACATAATGACCGCCGGGTCGCGGCCTGGTGGCCGCCGGGAGGAGTCGCTCATGCACGCACATACGCGAACCCGCGTCGCGACAGTTGTTGGTCTCCTATTCGTCCTCGGAGCTACGTCGGCCTTCGCGCAAGCTTGGCCGCCGCCCCCGAAGACCGTTCCGAGCATCGGGTTGAAGACCCCAGACCCGACCACGGCCTTCCCTGGCCCGGTTCCGAGCATCGGGTTGAAGACCCCAGACCCGACCACGGCCTTCCCCGGCCCGGTCCCCAGTATCG
>JBOHPM010000674.1:0-2026 GCA_050731715.1 Candidatus Rokuibacteriota bacterium | reverse complement strand
CCGTGACGAAACGTGGCGCTTTGGCGGAGTTACGTGCCGGAATGGCAGCCCCTTGATTCGCAACTATTGGATTATATTTAGTCAGTACGACGGCACGCGCTTTGCGAGCCCCCGGGGTATGGCTCCGCTACCGCCTGCCTTCCTACCGATCCGGCCCGGGGTTTCGAGCAAGAAAGTCGATCATCGCCAGCAATTCAGCCTGTTGATCGTCCGTGGCGACGGCGTCCGGGTCCTCCGAGTGAATTTCCCACGGCGCCTGCCCACCATGCTCACCGTCGCGCTCCTGGTGGGCATCGCCGGGCTGACCGCGCTCGTCGGCGATTGGTGGCAGGTGCGCCAGCGGATGCGCGACGCGGCATCGCTCTTCCAGCAGATCGACGACCAGCAGGCCACCATCGACACCTTCAATCGCCGCGCGGCATCGTTGCGCCGGGAAGTCGAGGGCTGGCGGGACCTGCACGCGCGAATCTGGGAGCCATTCGGACCGGAGCTCACGCCGCGCTCAACCCAGGGCGGCGTCGGGGGCAGCCGGTCCACGGCCGGTGAGCCGCCGCGCTCCTCGCCCATTGGGGAAATAGAGCTTCTGGGGGAGCAGGTGATGGAGCAGGGGCAGAGCCTGCGGGCCCTCGATCGCCTGATCGGCCGGGCCCGCAAGGCGCTGCTCGGTCTGCCGTCACGGTGGCCGGTGAGGGGCGCCGTCAACTCGGAGTTCGGCAAGCGCGCCTCGCCGTGGGCCAAGGAGCCCGAGTTCCACTCCGGGATGGACATCGCCGCCCATCGTGGCACGCCGGTGAAGGCCCCGGCGGCCGGCGTGGTGCAGCACGCCGGCCCCAGCGGCGAGTACGGGCTCACCGTGATCATCGATCACGACAACGGCGTGCGTACGCTGTACGGCCACCTGTCCAAGGTCCTGGTCCAGCGGGGGCAGCGGGTGGACCGGAGCGGCGTCGTGGGACTCAGCGGCAATACCGGGCGGTCTTCGGGTCCGCACGTGCACTACGAAGTCTACGTCAAGGGCCAGGCTGTCAATCCTCGCGCGTACCTCTGGGACGATGGCAGCGGGGCCGTGACCGCCTCGAGCCCGTCCCCGGCGAAGAACGTGATCGCGCGGACGAAGCCTGCTCCCGAGCCCCGTGTTCCCGCCACGGTCTCCAGCGCTCTGTCAGTGCCGCGAGAAGAAGTCCAGGCAGAGCGCGTTGAAGAGATCGGGGTACTCCCAGAAGTAGACGTGCCCGCCCCCCGGGACTAGCTCGAGCCGCGCTCCCGGTATCCTGGCCGCGAGCTGCTGCGAGAAGCGCGGCGGCAACAGGATGTCCGCCTCGCCCACACTGACCAGCGTGGGGCACCGGATCGCCGCCAGCCGCTCCAGCGTGTCGTGCGCCATGACGGCCTCGCTCTGGCGCAGGTAGCCGGTCACGGACTGCGGGTGGGGGTTGGCCAGGCCGGTCTGAAAGATCATCTCCACGAACTCCGGCCGCTCGTTGTACGTGGCCGGCGCGAACAGCCAGGGCCCGATGGCGCGGAGGGCAAACTCGCGGCCCATCTGGGTACGCAGCTCGCGCCAGGAGGCGCTGAGGGCGGAGAGATAGGCATCGGGGCGAGCCATCGTGCAGCCCAGGTGCAGGGCACGGACACGGTCGGGGTGCTGCAGCGCGAGCTCCTGGGCGGTCATCCCGCCCATCGAGACGCCGACCACGCGGGCCCGCTCGATGCCCAGCGCATCCATCAGGCCGCGGGTGTCCTCGGCCATCATGGGCGTGGTGTACGGGATGTCCGGCGCGTCGGTCTGCCCGGCCCCGCGGTTGTCGAACGCGACCACCCGGTAACGCTCGGCGAGGGCCCCGATCTGAAAGCCCCAGGACATGTGGTCACCGCTGAGGCCTATGATGAGGACGAGCGGCTCACCCGCGCCGGCCTCCACGTAGAACATCTCGATGTCGCCGACCCGCACCTTCGGCATGGGCTGGTATCGCGACGGTGTCGGGACTCAGATCGGGCGAGCGATCAATCGCCGCGGATGATCGCG
>JBOHPM010000673.1:0-2037 GCA_050731715.1 Candidatus Rokuibacteriota bacterium | reverse complement strand
CCCGGAGGGGGCACGAGACGCGCCCCCTCCAGACCTCCCCGTTCACGCTGGGTGCGACACCGGACGGTGTCTCACACCCGGAGGTACTTGTCGAACCAGCCGAGGACCTTCTTCCAGCCGTCCAGCGCCGCGGCCTGGCGATACTGCGGGCGATCCACGGCGAAGAAGGCGTGGCCGGCGTTCTCGTACATGTGGAACTCGTACGTCTTTCCGAACTTCTGGAGCGCCGCCTCGGTTGCCTTCACGTCGTCCGGAGACGGGCGGGTGTCCTCGATCCCGAACAGCCCCAGCAGCGGGACCCGGAGATCCTTCGTGAACTCGATAGGGGCGACCGGCTGGCGCGGCGTCAACTCCTCGGGCTTGGCCACCACGCCGCCGCCGTAGCAGTCGATGGCGGCGTCCAGGCCCCGCAGGGTGCAGGCAGCCAGGTAGGACTGGCGGCCGCCCGAGCAGTAGCCGATGACGCCGACCTTGCCGTTCAGGTAGGGCAGGGCGCGCAGGTAATCGATGGCCGCCTGCACGTCGCCCATCGTGCGGTCGTCGGGCATGCCGCCGGCGGCCCGCACGCTGGCGCTGTTCTCTTCCGGCGTGGCCTTGCCCTCCCGGAAGTGCAGGTTCGGGCACAGGGCCACCAGCCCGTGATGGGCGAACCGCCGGGCAATCTCTTTGTTCGGGCCATCCCAGCCCGGCATGTGGTGAATGACGACCACGCCGGGATACGGGCCGCCGCCGAAGGGGCGGGCCAGGTATCCGTCGATCTGATCACCGCGGTGCCCTTGCAGCAGGATCGTTTCCGCGATCAGCGCCTCGTAGGCCATGGCGTTCGTCCCTCCCCTGCGGTGGATCCTGCGTTAGCGTGGCGCCGGCGTATGTCGTCCCGTCAGCTGCGGCGTCTGCCCCTCCAACCCCTTCTGCTGGCGATCCAGCCGGGTCTCCCGGGCCCAGGTGCGCTTGAGCTCGTCGCGGACGTTCACGCGCAGCCGGCCCACTCGCTCGGTCTCCAGCTCGATCCGGTCACCGTCCTGGAAGGCGCTGAGGCCCCGGTGATTGGTTCCCGTGGCGAGGACGTCGCCGGGCTCGAGGGCGTGGATGGAGGTCACCCACTCGATGCACCGCGGAATCTGGTGGGCCATGTCGCTGGTGTTGAAGTTCTGCTTGAGCTCGCCGTTTACCCACAGCCGGATCTGGAGCTTGTGGGGATCCGGGACCTCGTCGGCCGTCACGATGTAGGGACCCAGCGGCGCGAAGGTGTCCCGGGACTTCATCTGATAGAAGGTATTGCCCGCGGGGGGCAGCCCGCGCGCGGAGCCGTCGATGAAGTTCGTGTAGCCGAATACGTAGTCCATGGCCTGGGCGGCCCGCACGTGCGAGGCCCGCTTGCCGATCACCAGCGCCACCTCGGCTTCGCCCTCGAAGATGGTGGCCGGGACGTCGGGCAGCACCATCGTGTCGTCGTCGCCGATGACGGCGTTGGGGGATTTGTGAAAGGCGTTGATGGGGGCCGGCTCGCTCCGGGTGCCATCCTCCATGTAGTTCACGGCCATGGCCACGATGTTGACGGGCCGCGGCAGCGGGGGCCGGATCCGGACCCGGCTGACGGGCACCCCCGTCCCCCGCGCCGCCGCGTCCTCCAGCCGCCGGCGATAATCGGCAAAACGCTCGATCAAGCCGCTGATGAGGTTGTGCGGCCCGGTGCGCGGAACGTCGGCCACCACCGACGAGACGTCCACCACCGCATCGCCCTTGAGCACGCCCAGCTTGAAATCGTCGAAGAAGAGGAGCTTCACGGGGCCCTCCTGCGCGGTCGAGATCCTTACAGGTGACGCCGAGGGTAGTGCCTCCGGCTCACCAAGACAAGGCCGATGTACCCGCCGGCATAGATCGCGCGCCGCGCTGCCTTGACAAGACCCCGATTCCCGGCGACTCTCTCCTGCCATGCGTGCGTCACTCACCGTCAAGGTCGGCCTGCTCATCACGACGCTGGTGACGCTCTCGGTGGGACTGGTGGCGGCCTTCCTGCTGCACCGCCAGCAGCAG
>JBOHPM010000672.1:0-2041 GCA_050731715.1 Candidatus Rokuibacteriota bacterium | reverse complement strand
TGGAGGTCCGGCGGTGGATCCTCGGTTACGGGACCGACGCCGACGTGGTGGAGCCGGAGGGGCTCAGGGAGGCGCTCAGGCAGGAGGCCGAGAGCCTGGCCCGGATGCTGGTGCCGGGACGCCGGCCGCTGGCGGCGGTCGCGCCGGCTCCGCGGCCGCACCGCCAGGGCCGGCCGGCCAAGGGCGCTGTCGAGTAAGGCTCCGGCGACCGCTGTAGGTCAAGCAGAAGGATCAGACGCGCTGAGGGACCGGCCCGAGCTATCCTCAGCCATTGATTCCTTTGGGGCTGACATGAGCGCTTCACGGCCCTTCCTCCGGATGACGTTGATGCTCGTCCTCGTCGCGGCGCCACTCATTCTTGAGGCGCAGCCGAAGAAGGTGTACCGCCTGGGCCACTTGTCGAGTCTGTCACCAGCTGGGGGTGAGCGCGTCGTCGGCGCCTTCAAGCAAGGGCTGCGCGATCTGGGTTATGTGGAAGGCCAGAACATCGTCATCGAACACCGGTGGGCTGACGGCAACTACGAGCGGCTCCCGACCTTGGCGAAGGAGCTCGTCAGCCTGAATCCGGATCTGATCTTCTCCAGCGGCGGCCCGCCCACGGCACGGGCTGCCAAGGCGGCGACCACGACTATCCCCGTCGTCTTCGTAAGCGGACGCGCCGTGGCCGAGGGAATCGTATCGAGCCTGGCTCGGCCGGGGGGAAACCTGACCGGACTGGAAGTCCTTGCCGAAGACCTCGACGCCAGGCGCCTGGCCCTGCTCAAGGACCTGCTTCCGAGGGTGGTACGCGTGGCCGCGCTGTGGAATCCCGGGACTTCCGAGGCAGTCGTGCAACGAAATGTCCTGGAAAATGCCGCCACGGGCCTGGGCGTGAAGCTGCAATTCATCGCGGTGCGGCATCCCGATGAGATCGAGAGGGCGTTCGCCACCATGGCGCGAGAGCGACCTGACGCGTTGCTCGTATTGGCCGAGCCGATGTTCTTTGATGCGGCGGGACGGATCATCGGTCTGGCGGCGCAGGCCCGCCTCCCCAGCGTGTACTTCGTGCGGAATTTCGTCGAGCGCGGCGGTCTCAATGAGCTACGGCACCGACTTCCCGGCCATCTACCGGCGCGCCGCCACCTACGTGGACAAGATCTTCAAGGGCGCCAGACCAGGCGATCTGCCCGTCGAGCAGCCCACCATGTTCCAGTTGGTGATCAACATGAAGACCGTGCACGCGCTCGGCCTGACGATCCCGCCGTCGGTGCTCGCACGGGTCGACGAAATGATCGAGTAGCGGAGGCCGCGCTGTCGAGTAGGACTCCCTCTACCGCTGTCCCGTCCTCCGCACCACCAGCCCGATGAAGTTGCAGGCCCGGCATCTCACCCAGGCGGCGCGCTCGCTGGCGCGCGTGCGGCGGTCAACCGAGTCGCCGCTCTCGACGTGGCCGCACGGGAAGCGGAATCTCTGGGGCCCGGCCTGGCCGGGCCGTTTGCCCCTCGGGAGTGATGCGGGACGTCCCATCGCCGCTGCCTCCTGGTGTGATCGTCGTCCCCGGAAGGCTAGGGCCGGCGCGTGACAGGGAAGGTCACAGCAAACGGGTAGGCGACGGTCCATCGGGAACCTTATGCCGGTAGCCGGCAGGCTCCTGTAGAATTGGCGCTGAGGGTGTCGTGATGGTGACCGACCGTATCGAAATTGATCCACAGGTGATGCTGGGCAAGCCTGTGATCCGCGGGACGCGAATCACGGTTGAGCTAATTCTTCGCAAGTTGGCCGAAGGTATCACCGAAACGGATCTTCTCGATGCCTACCCGCGACTGACTCCTGACGATATCCGGGCCGCCATAGGGTACGCGGCGGACACCCTCGCTCACGAAGAGACGCTCATACTCGCGCCACCGGAACCCAAGCCCGGCACGTGAGCTCGTGCAGTTCCTTGCCGATGAGAGCTGCGACTTCGGTGTAGTCCGCGCCCTCCGGACAGCAGGTTTCGATGTCGTCGCGGTCGCCGAGATCGCACCGCGCCTTACGGATCGGGCTGTGGTGGAGCGCGCG
>JBOHPM010000671.1:0-2041 GCA_050731715.1 Candidatus Rokuibacteriota bacterium | reverse complement strand
GGATCCTCCTGGTTGTTCTGGGGCAAAAACGTGAGCAGCTCGCGGATCAGGGCCAGGCACTCGTCCTCGCTGTCGGCGGCGAAGTGAGCGACGCCCGACATGGTGCTGTGGGCGACAGCCCCCCCCAACTCCTCGGCGGTGACGCTCTCGTGCGTCACGGCCTTGATCACGTCGGGTCCCGTCACGAACATGTTCGACGTGCTCTTGACCATCACGATGAAGTCGGTGATGGCCGGCGAATAGACGGCGCCCCCTGCACACGGCCCCATGATGGCCGAGATCTGGGGGACGACTCCTGAGGCCAGCGTGTTGCGCAGGAAGATGTCCGCGTAGCCGGCGAGCGACACCACGCCTTCCTGGATGCGGGCCCCCCCGGAGTCGTTGAGCCCGATGATGGGGGTACCGGTCTTCATGGCCAGGTCCATGACCTTGCAGATCTTGCGGGCATAGGCTTCGGACAGCGAGCCCCCGAAGACGGTGAAGTCCTGGGCGAAGACGACGACGGGGCGGCCGTGAATCAGGCCCGACCCGGTCACGACGCCGTCGCCGGGGACCTGTTGCTGGGCCATCCCGAAATCGTGGCTCTGGTGGACGACGAGCCGGTCCACCTCCTGGAACGAGCCGGGGTCGAGGAGGAGGTCGAGCCGTTCGCGCGCGGTCTTCTTGCCGGCCTTGTGCTGCCGCCGGACGCGCTCGTCGCCGCCGCCGAGCGCGGCCTCGGCGTGGCGCCGGTGCAGCTCGTCGAAGCGCTCCTGGAGGGACATCAGGCTCCTGCGTCCACGATGGAGGCGGCTCGGCAGCCGCGTGATTTGACCCCGCGCGATTATAGGGAGCCGCTGTCCACCAAGTCAATGAATTTATTGACTTTCAGACGGCGATGCCCTGATAATTCGACCGCATGCACCCCTGGGCCCAAGCGGTCCTCGTCGTGTGCGTCGTGGCCGTCACCGTGGTCCTCGTCCCTGCCCTGGTAGCCATGCGACGGGCCAGCGAGCGTGCCGATCGTCTGCTCGCGATGGCCGAGCAGGAACTGCGCCCGCTGGCGGCCGACGTGCATGGGCTCGTTGAGGAGGTGCGCGCGCTCAGCCACGAGGCGCGGGGCGAAGTGGCCCGTGTGGGCGCGCTGACGGAACGCCTCGAGGATCTCTCTGGAAACCTGGGCCGTGTGCTGGCGGCGGTGGCCGGGTTCACCCGGGCCGGCCAGCTCGTTGGCGTCGCGGCCGGTCTCAAGACCGGTCTCGACGTCTTTCTTCACCGGCTGCGAAAGCAGCAAGGAGCCAACGATGAATCGTGAAGCGGGCGGCGGCGGGGGCGGCTTTCTAGGCTGGTTGATCCTTGGCGCGGCGGTCGGAGCCGTCGCGGCCCTGATCACTGCCCCACGCACCAGGGAGCAGGCGCGAGATCTCCTGCTCGAGCGCGGCGGCGACGTGGCCAAGCGGGCCCAGGCGCTGGCCGAGCAGGCGCAGCACCAGGCCGGCGAGTGGCTCGAGAAGGGGCGGGAGGTCTTCGAGGACCAGACGCAGCGCCTGGTCTCCGCGTTCGAGGCCGGCCGCGAGGCGATGCAGGAGGAGCTGCGGAAGCGCTCAACCTCCGGCTAACGCGGGCCAGTATCGGCGGGTCGTCGCTGACGCAATCGAGCCTCGGGCTCGATTGAGACGCGAGTTGGGGGGTATGGGGGGCCATTTCGGGGCCCCCCATCTTCTCAGATATGGATCGCGCGCCCGAGCGCGGCCAGCGTGGCCTCCAGGGCCGCTTCGGACAGGGTCGGGTGAGCGTGGATCGTGTGGACGATCTCCTCGAGGGTCGCCTCCAGGGTGCGCCCCACGGCGAACTCGTGGATCATCTCGGTGGCCTCGGGCCCGACGATGTGCACGCCCAGGATCTCCCCAGTCGCCTTGTCGGCCACGACCTTCACGAATCCGTCGGTCTCGCCCAGGGCCACCGCCTTGCCGCTCGCCGTGAGGGGGAAGCGCCCGACGCTCACCTCCCGCCCGTTCTCACGGGCCCGGCTCTCGCTGATCCCGATAGAGGCGATCTGTGG
>JBOHPM010000670.1:0-2043 GCA_050731715.1 Candidatus Rokuibacteriota bacterium | reverse complement strand
GTTCCTGACCGACTATCAGGCCCGCGATCTCGTCGCCGACGCCGAGCTCGCCCTGGACGCCGACGGCCGCTTCCTCGCCCTGCGCAGCGTCAATACCAGCAACGTCGGCGCTCATGGCGTGTCGTTCATCCCGCTGGCCAAGGGCGTCGCCGTCCTGCCCAGCGTGTATCAGGTGACGGCAGCCGCCCTGCGCGGGCGAGCCGTGCTCAGCAACACGGCGCCCACCACTCCCTATCGCAGCGCCGGCCGGCCCGAGGTGATGTACGTCCTGGAGCGGCTGATCGACCTCGCCGCGGTCCGTCACGGCTTCGACCGCGTCGAGTTGCGCCGGCGCAACCTGGTGCCCGCGACGGCGATGCCCTACCGCAACCCGCTGGGCCTGCTCTACGACAGCGGCGACTACGCGGCGGCCCAGGACCGGGCGATCGCCCTGGCCGACTGGGCGGGCTTCGAGGCCCGCCGCGCCGAGGCCCGCCGGCGCGGCCGGTATCGGGGCATCGGGGTGGCCAACTACCTGGAGCTCAACACCGGCGCCCCGCGCGAGCGCGCCGAGATCACCGTCGATCCCGAGGGCAGGATCGATCTGGTCATCGGCACGCTCTCCGCCGGGCAGGGCCACGAGACGAGCCTGGCCCAGCTCATCGCCGAGTGGTTCGACGTCGACCTGGGGCAGGTGCGGGTGATCACCGGCGACACCGACGTGGCCTCCGTGGGCGGGGGGTCGCACTCCGGCCGCTCCATGCGGCTGGGCGCGGTGGTGATGGCCCGGGCTTCGGATGCGATCGTCGAGCGCGGCACGCGCCTCGCCGCCTGGCTGCTGGAGGCGGCCGAGGCCGACATCGAGTTCGCGAAGCGCCGGTTCACGGTGAAGGGGACCGATCGCTCCGTCGAGCTCTTCGAGGTGGCCGCCGCCGCGCTGCGGCCGGACACGCCGGCGGGGCTCCAGGGTCCGCTGGTCGGCACCGGTGACGAGACCATGAGCGTGCCGTCGTATCCCTACGGGTGCGCCGTGTGCGAGGTCGAGGTCGATCCCGAGACCGGGGTGACCGAGATCGTGCGCTATACCTCGGTCGACGACGTGGGCCGCGCCGTCAACCCACTGATCCTCGAGGGCCAGACGCATGGCGGCATCGCGGCCGGTGTGGGGCAGGCGTTGTGGGAGCACTGCGCGTACGATGCCGACACGGGTCAGCTGCAGTCGGCGACGTTCATGGACTACGCCATCCCCCGCGCCGACGCGCTGCCGGCCTTCACCACCGAGCTGAGCGAAGTGCCCTCGACCTCCAACCCGCTCGGGCTCCGAGGCGGCGGTGAGGGCGGCACGACGCCGGCGCTGGGCGCCGTGATCAACGCGATCGTGGACGCGCTGGCCGAGCTGGGGGTGGAGCACCTCGAGATGCCGGCGACGTCCGAGCGTGTCTGGCACGCGATCCAGGCCGTACGTCCTGAGGGACGATTGCGCTGAGGTGTGGCCCCACGACGGCGCCGGTGATCCGGGCCGTCGTGGGAGGGTCGCTACCTACTTGCTCTTGCAGCTCTTCGTCGATTCCGTCCACATACCGCCCGCCTTCTCACAGGCGGCCTTGGTGGTGTGCTGGGACATCGTGCCACTGCCGCTCGGGCTGGCCGCGGGGTCACTGGGGGTGCCACTCCCGGGGGGCCGCGGGTTAGTGCCCGGCGAAGTGGAGGGACTGCTTCCCGGCTTCTGGGTACCGCCAGCACCGCCCGTCTGAGCAACGGCGAGCGCGGGTGTCAGGATAAGGGACAGAACGAGGAACAGCGGTGTCAGCTTCTTCATGCCTGCCCTCCGCGAGATCCGCGTCGGATCTCATTTGTCAGAGTTACCTGAGCGTTTCGACTGACGCTCATCGTCGGTGCAATATCCAGGCCGCGGAGGGGGACCTGGCGGGAAAGAAATTTCCTACGCGCTCGTTAGCCGCAGGCGACCGTGTAGATATCGGTGACCCCGTCGGGCAGGCGCTGCTCGTGCCAGGTGCGGCCGCCGTCCCGGGTGGAGAAGAGCTGACCGCTGCGGCTCGCGCA
>JBOHPM010000669.1:0-2043 GCA_050731715.1 Candidatus Rokuibacteriota bacterium | reverse complement strand
TCCAGGCTCCGGCTGACCGTTTCGGCAATCGTGTGCAGGATCGCGAAGAAGGGATCGACGGTCAGCCTCGCGCCGGCAGGCTCATCACGAACTCGGCGCCCGGCCCCCCCGCCGTCCTCAGGTGAATGCCGCCACCGTGGGACGCGGCGATGGTCTGCGCGATGCAGAGCCCGAGCCCGGCCGCACCCCGCTTGGTGGAGACGAACGCCTCGAAGATACGGGCCGCATCCGCCGGGGCCACGCCGGGGCCGTCGTCGGCGACGCTCAGCTCCACCCGGTCCCCGCTCCGGCGGACGCTCACGCGGACGTGGCCACCGCCCGGCACGGCCTCGATGGCGTTGAGCACGAGCTGCCCCAGCGCCGCCTGGAGCTGAGCGCCGTCGGCGGCAAGCGTGCCCACGTCGGCAGCCACGTCGATCGCGACCCCCACGCCGCCGGCCTCCAGTCGCTCGCGCAGCGGTCCCAGCACCGAGCGGACCGTCTCCGCCAGGTCGACGAGGGCGAGCTCGGGCTGGCGCGGGCGCGCGAAGGCCGAGAGGTTGTCGATGATCTTCGCGGCGCGGAGGGCCTGCTCTTCGATGGCGCCCAGCGTGTGGGCGAGCTTGTCGCCGTCGGGCACCTTGCCGGTCCTGAGCCCGTACTGGAGGAGCTGGACGCGGGCGAGGATGACGGCCAGCGGGTTACGCAGCTCGTGGGCCACGCCGGCGGCCAGCCGCGTGACGAGAGGCTCGTCCCCGGACGCCGCCACAGCCGGAGCCTCTCCCCGGGCCTCCACGCTGTTCACGGAGACTATTCTAGCTGGCCACCGCCCGAGCGACGAAGTCGTAGACGAGCTGCAGAGCCTGGTCCAGCCGGGCAGGATCTTTGGCTCCGGCCTGGGCGAGATCCGGCCGGCCGCCGCCGCTACCCCCCGCCGCCCGCGCGACTTCCTGGATCAGCTTGCCGGCGGGGACTCGCCCGGTGAGGTCCTTCGTCACGCCGGCCACCAGGCTGACCTTGCCGTCGGCCACGCTGCCGACACACACCACCCCCGAGCCCAGCCGCTGGCGGAGGCGATCGACGACGGCGCGCAGGCCTTCGGCGTCGAGCCCGTCCACGCGGGCGGCGATGACCGGGACGCCGTTCACCTGGCGGGCCCCAGCCACGAGCTCGTCGGCACGGCCCTGGGCCAGGCGAGCCTCCAGGTCGGCGAGCTGCTTTTCCAGGGCGCGCTGGCCCTCCACGAGCTGTCGCAAGCGCTGGGGCACCTCGGTGGGGGAGATCTTGAGGATCTCGGCGGCCTCCCGCAGGGCCCGCTCCTGGCGGCTGACGGCAGCCAGGGCCGCTGATCCGGTCACCGCCTCGACCCGGCGCACGCCGGAGGCCACCGCCCCCTCGCTCTCGACCTTCAGGAGCCCGAGCTGCCCGGTCTGCTCCAGGTGCGTCCCCCCGCACAGCTCCGTCGAGAAGTCGCCGATCCTGATCACCCGCACGCGCTGACCGTACTTCTCGCCGAAGAGCGCGAGGGCCCCCTGGCGAAGCGCCTCATCTAGACTCATCTCCAACCGGTCCACCGGGAGGTTGGCCTGGACCTGCTCGTTGACGAGCCCCTCGATTTGCTCGATCTCGGGGTCCCGCAGCGCGCCGCCGTGGGAGAAGTCGAAGCGCAGGTGGTCGGGAGCCACGAGCGAGCCGGCCTGCGCGACGTGGGTGCCCAGGATCGTCCTCAGCGCGGCGTGGAGCAGGTGCGTCCCCGTGTGGTGCTGGCGGAGACCGAGCCGCCGTGGTGACTCAACGCTGACGGCGACGTCCTCACCTTCGCGGAACCCACCCGTCTTCACCCGGACGCGGTGGACGATGAGCTTGGAGCCACGGTAGTAGGTGTCGACGATCTCGCCACGCCCCTCACGACCCACCAGCGTGCCGGTGTCGCCGATCTGGCCGCCAGACTCCGCGTAGGCGGGCGTCCGGTCCAGGATGATCTCCACCTCGTGCCCCGGCCCGGCCTGCCGTACACGGCGGGGAGCCTCCCCGGCCACATCCACGAGGGCGAGGATCCGCCCC
>JBOHPM010000668.1:0-2048 GCA_050731715.1 Candidatus Rokuibacteriota bacterium | reverse complement strand
CCAGCCTCGATTCCGCCGCGGGCGAGCTGATCCTCAAGCGCTACTGCCACGTCGGAGTGGCGGTCGCTACTGAGCGTGGCCTCATCGTGCCGGTCATCCGCGACGTGGACGCCAAGCCCGTACTCGAGCTCGCTCGGGAGCTGGCCGGGCTGGCCCAGCGTGTTCGTGAGGGCAAGGTGGGGCTGGACGAGCTGCGCGGCGGCACGTTCACCGTCACCAACATCGGGGCACTGGGCGGCACCGGCGCGATCCCCATCATCAACTATCCGGAGGTGGCTATTCTCGGGGTCGCTCGCGCCCGGCCGGAGGCGGTGGTCCGCGACGGCGCGATCGTTCCCCGACTCATGCTGCCGCTCACCCTCACCTTCGACCACCGGGTCGCCGACGGTGCCGATGGCGCCCGCTTCGCCAGCGCCATCGTGCGTCGGCTGGAGCGCCCGGATGAGCTGTCGCTGGAGCTGTGAGCCTCCGGCCCCCCCCGGGGTTCGAAGATTCCTGGGGCCCGTTGATCCACTCGGGGGTGCTCACCTAGAATCCTCAGCGTGCAGCGCCGGGAACTCCTGAAGTTCCTGGTCGGGATGCTGGGCGGCGTGGCGGGCCCACCGCCGTTCCTGGGTGCCGCCGCGTGCGCTGAGAGCACCCTGGCCGGGCCCACCGCGCCCCCGGTCAACGTCCTCGAGTTCGAGCCCCTGGCCCGGCAGCGGCTGTCGCTCAAGACCTGGGATTACCTGAGCCAGGGCGCCGCCGACGAGATCACCCTGCGTCGCAACCGGGAGGCGTTCGACGCCCTTCGTCTCAAGCCGCGCGTGCTGGTCGACGTCACCCGCATTGACACTCGGCTGGAGCTGTTCGGCCAGCGGCTCGACTTTCCCATCCTCCTGGCCCCGACAGGCGGGCAGGGACTGTTCCATGCTGGCGCCGACGCCGAGACGGCGCGGGGCGCTCACGCCGCCGGGGCCACGATGGTCGTGAGCTCGAGCGCCATCGCCCGGATCGGGGACATCGCCCGTGCGGCTCCGGCCCGACTCTGGTTCCAGCTCTACGTCGACCGCGACCGTGCGGTGACTCGCGACCGCGTCCAGCGCGCCGAGGCCGCCGGGTGCACGGTGCTGTGCATCACCGTCGACTCGCCGGTGATCCCGATGCGTGACCGCGAGAAGCGCTGGCACGCGCGCCCGGCCACCGGGCCGCCGGCCGGCCCCCGACCGTGGGTGAGCCCGATCTACAACGGCGCCGCGCTGACCTGGGAGACCGTGGCCTGGATCCGCTCGTTCGCCCGGACGCCGGTCCTGATCAAGGGCATCCTCGCCCCCGAGGACGCCCGGCGGGCTGCCGACGAGGGCTTGGCCGGCGTCATCGTATCCAACCACGGGGCGCGTAACCTTGACACCACGCCGGCCACCATCGAGGCGCTGCCGGCGGTGGCGGCCGCCGTCCAGGGCCGGCTCCCTCTGCTGCTCGACGGCGGGGTCCGGCGGGGCACCGACGTGATCAAGGCGCTGGCCCTGGGGGCTCGGGCCGTGCTCATCGGGCGGCCGTACCTGTGGGGCCTGACCGTCGACGGCGCCGCCGGGGTGCAGCGGGTGATCGAGATCTTGCGCGCCGAGCTGGAGACGGCCATGGCCCTGTGCGGGACACCCAGCCTCAGCAAGATCGAGCCAGGCCTGCTGTGGCCCGACCGCTGACCGGAGCGATTCGGAGCGTTGGACATCAAGATGAGTCGGAGGTACATCTGGACGCGCCATGGTGATGGGTGATCTCGTCCGCGAGGTGGACGTGGCCGTCATCGGCGGCGGTCCGGGCGGCTACGCGGCCGCGTTCCGGTGCGCCGAGCTCGGGCTGGAGACGGTGGTGATCGATGCCGGCAACCGGCTGGGTGGCACCTGCCTCTGGGAAGGCTGCATTCCCTCCAAGGCGCTGCTGCACGTGGCCGCCGTGCTCGGCGAGGCCGAGCGGGCCAAGGAGTTCGGCGTGGACTTCGGCGACCCGCGCGTGTCGCTGGATGTGCTGCGCAAGTGGAAGAGCGAGCGGGTGATCGGCAGGCTGGC
>JBOHPM010000667.1:0-2051 GCA_050731715.1 Candidatus Rokuibacteriota bacterium | reverse complement strand
ATCCCATCCTCCGTCGCTTGCTAGTGTCCTGAGTCAAGAATATCGTGATTAATTGTGCTCCATCGGGCATTCTCCTTCGCAGGAGGATGACGATGGCCAACAAGCGACCGAGAGGGCGGCCCAAGCCGCCGGTGGTTCTGCGGCCTGCGCAACAGGAAGAGCTCCAGCGCTGGGCGGCGCGCCGCAAGACGGCCCAGGGGCTGGCGTTGCGGGCCCGCATCGTGCTGGCGAGCGCAGAGGGCGACACCAACCTTGCAGTTGCCAGTCAATTGCACACGACACCGCAGACGGTAGGTCGATGGCGCAAGCGGTTTCTGGAACGAGGCACGGATGGTCTTCTTGATGAGCCCCGGCCGGGCGGCCCACGCCAGATCGGCGACGACGATGTCGAGCGGGTGTTGAGGATGACGCTGGAGACGACGCCGGCCAACGCAACTCACTGGAGCACGCGGGATATGGCCAGAGCGTGCGGGCTGAGTCAGAGCAGCATCAGTCGCCTGTGGCGCGCCTTCAGCCTTCAACCCCACAGGACCGAAGGGTTCAAGCTGTCCAAAGACCCTCTGTTCATCGAGAAGGTCCGCGACATCGTCGGCCTCTACATGAATCCCCCGGACAAGGCCCTCGTGCTGTGCGTGGATGAGAAGTCCCAGATTCAGGCTCTGGACCGAACCCAGCCGCTGCTGCCCATGCGGCCTGGCCAGGTCGAGCGACGAACGCACGACTACGTGCGACATGGCACTTCCACGCTGTTCGCGGCGCTGGATATCGCCTCTGGCAAGGTGATCGGCAAGCTGCATCGCCGACACCGTGCCGTCGAGTTTCGCAAGTTCCTCGATACCATTGACGCTGAGGTACCCGACCACTTCCACGTTCACCTTGTCCTGGATAACTACGGAACTCATAAGACGCCGCTCATCAAGGGCTGGCTTGCCCGGCGGCCGCGATTCCACGTGCATTTCACCCCCACCGGTGGTTCGTGGCTCAACATGGTGGAGCGCTGGTTCGGCATCCTCACCGACAAGAGGATCCGCCGCGCCAGCTTCCGAAGCACCTACGAGCTGGAAACAGCCATCAAGAGCTATCTGGAGGAAAGTAATCGAGATCCCAAGCCTTTCGTGTGGACCAAGACAGCCGATCAGATCCTCCAATCGGTGGCTCGCTTCTGCCGCCGAATTATTAACGGAACTCCGGACTCAGGACACTAGGAGCTCGTCCGAGTATTCGCTCGGGCCGCGCCGCCGGGCGATGAGGTTGTCCTCCAAAGGAGCGGCTCGCCGCTCCTTTTTTTTATTTGAGCGCCTTGGCCGATCCGGCGGAGGTGCATCCCGCCGTCCCCTCCCGAGGACTACAATGTCCCCATCCATGAGGCCCCCCCGCCCGCTTCCCGATCAGGAAATCGAGGCCCGGGTGCGAGCGATGGCCGATTGGAGGGTCGAGGCGGCCCACCTCGTGCGGGAGGTGCGCTTCGGCTCCTTCATGGAGGGCATCCACTTCGTCAACCGCGTGGCCGAGGCCGCGGAGAGCATGGACCATCATCCCGACATCCTGATCTCGTGGCGGCGGGTCACGCTGAGGCTCACGTCGCACGATGCCCACGGGATCACGGCGCGCGACTTCGCCCTGGCGGAACGGCTCGACGCCCTGATCGCCAGCGATGCCGGAGGGCTGGCGCGATGACCTGGCTGGCCCGGAGCCGATGGCCGATCGCTGCGGCCGGGACGGTGACTGCGCTGGCGATCGCCTACGTGGCCCTGCGGCCCGCCGGCGCCCGCACCGTCGCCTACGAGACCGCCCCCATATCGCGCGGCGACCTGAGAACGTCGATCTCGGCTACCGGAACGATGCAGGCCGTCCTCACGGTCCAGGTGGGCAGCCAGGTGACGGGCCGGATCCAGTCGCTCCATGCGGATTTCAACTCCATCGTCAGGCGTGGGCAGGTGATCGCGCGCATCGACCCCGCGACCTTCGATGCCACCCTGGTGCGGGCACGGGCCGACCGGGAGGACGCGCGGGCCGGGGTGACCACGGCGCGGGCGGCCCTCGTCAACCAG
>JBOHPM010000666.1:0-2053 GCA_050731715.1 Candidatus Rokuibacteriota bacterium | reverse complement strand
GCGTATCGTGCCTCGCCACAACTGTTTAGTCCAGTAAAACTAGTTTGGACGAATGGTAAGATCTGCTTCATGGTCGACGCCGGGCTCTTTCCCGCCCTCGAGACGCTGCTCGCGGTGGCCCGTACGGGCTCTGTGGGGGCGGCGGCGCGTCAGCGCCACATCACTTCCTCGGCGGTGAGCCAGCAAATCAAGAAGATCGAGACGCACTTCGGCATCAAGCTCTTCGAGCGCGCCGGCCGCGGCGTCCGCCTCACCGCCGCTGGTGAGGCAGCCCTGCCCGTCGTGCGCGAGCTGTGGATCGGGGCCGAGGCGGCCTTCGGCCAGCTTGCCGAGCTGGCCGGCCATCCGACCACCACGCTCCGCGTCGCGGCCAGCGACTACCTGGGCAAGGGGCTGCTGGCGCCGGTGCTGCGGGACTTGCTCGACGAAGAGCCGCCGGTGCGCTTCGAGATCGTCACCACCCACTCGCGCGAGAGTGTTCGGCTGGTCGCCGCGGGCGACGTCGACCTCGCCGTGGTCACCGGTCAGGACACGCCACGTGGTCTCGAGGATCGGCCTCTCTTCGACCAGCCCTTCCTCTGGGTGGGGCCGCGGCCCAAGCGAGGCGACCGGACGCCGCTGACGGAACGGCTGCATCGCGAGCCCGTCCTGCGCCTGGCCGCCGAGAGCCGCGGCCGCGCGGTGCTCGATCAGTATCTCGCCGACGCCCGGATTCGCCCGGTGTCGACCATCGACGTGCCGAGCGTGTCGCTGCTGCTGTCGTACGTCTCGGGTGGGCTGGGCATCGGGCTGGTGCCGGCCCTGGCGCTCGCCGAGGCGCAGTCGGACCGGATCGTCAGCGCGCCGGCACGCGTGCCAACGCTGCCGGTCACTCTGGTCTGGCGCCCGGCCGCGCGGCGCCAACCCGCCCTGGCCCGTCTCGCCGAGCTCCTCGCCACCGCCGGAGCGCGGGTGGGGGCCCGACTCAGGTCGAGACGCCCTTGACGGAACACGGGCGCTGACGCAGCATCCCTCCCGATCATGACGCCCCTGACCAGAGCCGCTCGTAAGGTCGCGCCGCCGCGCGTCGTCTGTGTCGAGGATCTCCGGCCGCTGGCCCGGCGCCGGCTGCCCCGCGCCGTGTTCGACTACCTCGACGGCGGCGCGGAGAGCGAGGTCACGCTTCGCGAGAATTGCCGCGCCTTCGAAGACGTGACGTTCCGGCCCCGCCAGGCGGTGGCGGTGGGAGAGTGTGATCTACGCACTCGCGTCCTCGGCCGCGACCTCTCGCTGCCCTTCATGCTGGCCCCGGTGGGCTACACGAGGATGATGCATCGGGACGGCGAGGCGGGGGCGGCCCGCGCGGCCGGCCGGGCCGGCACCGGCTATTGCCTCTCGACGATCTCGGGCCACCGGCTCGAAGACGTCAAGGCGGCGTCGTCAGGACCCGTGTTCTTCCAGCTCTATCTCGTGGGCGGCCGCGCTGCCGCCGAGGCCGTTCTCGAGCGGGCGCGGGTGGCCGGCTTCGCCGGGCTGCTGGTCACCATCGATACCCCGGTCGCGGGCATGCGCGAGCGTGACCACCGCAACGGGATGAAAGAGCTCATCAGCGGCGGCCTTCTGGACAAGGTGCCGTTCCTGCCGAACGTCCTCTCGCATCCCGGTTGGCTCATGAGCTTTCTGCGCGACGGCGGGTTGCGGCCGCTGCCGAATGTCGTGGTCCCGGGTCAGGGGCCAATGCAGCTCCTCGACGTCGGAGCTGCGCTGGCGACCACCACGGTCACGTGGGCGGACTTCAAGTGGATTCGCGACGTCTGGCGGGGCCCCATCGTGGTCAAGGGCGTCCTCACCGGCGACGACGCGCGGCGGTCCGTCGACGTGGGCGCGGTCGCCGTCTCGGTGTCGAATCATGGCGGCCGGCAGCTCGATTCGGTGCCGGCTTCGGTACGGGCCCTGCCGGAAGTCGTCGCCGCCGTCGGAGGTCAGGTCGAGGTGTGGATGGACGGCGGTGTCCGGCGCGGTTCCGACATCGTCAAGGCGCTGTGCCTCGGCGCCGACGTGGTGCTGTGTGGTC
>JBOHPM010000665.1:0-2058 GCA_050731715.1 Candidatus Rokuibacteriota bacterium | reverse complement strand
GAATCCGAGCCGGGCGGGTCCGACCTGGCTCGCATCGGGATCGTCGGACGCGGTCCGGGTCGTCTCGAGCACCTGCAGCTCGACCTCTCTCAGGAACTGCTCGATGCGGGCCGCCGCTGCCCCCGCCGTCGCGCGCTCGACCCGGACGATGCCGCGCTGGGTCTCCCGGTACGAGAAGTAGAGCTCGACCAGGCTGGAGGCCATCAGCACGCCGCCGACCAGGACGAGGAGGACGACGACGTACTTGCGGAACAGCCGGCCGCGCGAGGCGGGGGTCGTCATCGCCGGAAGGCGTCGGCGCGGAGCAGGATCTTGCGCGGCACCGTGAGGCCGAGCAGCTCCGCGGTCTTGAGGTTCACCGCCAGGTCGATCTTCTCGGCGCCCTCGACAGGCAGGTCTTGCGGCCGGGCGCCTCTCAGGATCTTGGCGACCAGGGTCGCGGCCTGGACACCCTGCCCGTAGTAGTCGGGCCCGTAGGAGATGAGACCGCCGTAGCCGACCCAGAGCGCCGTGCCGAAAATGGCCGGGACGCGCAAGGCCAGCGAGCGCTCGATGATCGCGATGGGCAGATCCGGGTTGGAGCCTTCGGGCGCCAGTACCGCGTCGTCGCGCCGGACTTCGCGGAACACGCGCTTCAACTCCTCGGCGTCGAGCACACCTTTAGGGACGAGCTCCAGCTTCATGCGCTGCGCTGCGGCTGCCGCCTTGCCGATCATCGGCACGGTACCCAGCTCGGCTCCGTAGTGGAGGAGCCAGACCCGGCGGACGGCCGGCGCGAGCGTCTTGAGCACCTCCAGGCGCTTCGCGACCAGCTCGGTCTGGAGGCTGGACACGCCGGTCGCGTTGCCGCCGGGCTGGGCCAGCGTGTGGACGAACCCGGCACCCACTGGGTCGCTCACCAGCGTGAACACGATGGGGACGCTCGTCGTCGCATTCTTGGCGGCCTGGGTGGCGGCCTCCTGGCTGGTGAAGATCACGTCGACCCCGGCCTTGACGAGCGCCTCGGCAGCCGTGGGCATCGCCGCCAGCTTGCCTTCGGTGAAGCGGATGTCGAACGTCACGTCGCGGCCGTCGCGGAATCCGAGCTCCCCGAGGCCGGCCTTGAGTCCTTCCACCGTCGGATGGCTCGCCGCCCACGCCGCGTTGAGGACGCCGATGCGCGCGGGGCGCCGGGCCTGCTGCGCCTCCGGTGAGGGCGTAGGGATGCAGAGAAGGAGCGTGACGGTGAGCCATAGAAGGTGCTGGCGTCCTCTCACAGGGCCACGTGCTGGTGGTAGGCGCCTTCCGCGACGCGGTCCCAGGGGCCCACGAGTGCCTGGAACTTCGTGAAGGATGCAGACACCTTCCTGGCCAGGGGAGTCTTCTCGGACTCCTCCTTGACGACCTGGACGGCCAGCTTCTTGAGCGCGCGCAGCACCGGCACCGGGAACTGAAGGATCTCGATCTTGCCCTTGAACTCGGTCTTGAGCCGCTCCAGGGCGGCCGCATTCTTCGTGTGGTAGTCGGTGAGGGCGTAGACATTGGCTGCCGCGGCAGCGTGATCGAGCGTTCGCCGCAGATCGACGGGGAGCGCCTCGTAGGCCTTCCGGTTGAAGCTGAACTCGTTGGTCGTGCCGGGCTCGTGCCAGCCCGGATAGTAGTAATACCGCGCGGTGTTGTGCAGGCCCAGCTTCAAGTCGTCATGGGGACAGACCCATTCGGCGGCGTCGATCACGCCTCGCTCCAGGTTGGCGTAAATCTCGGCAGCCGGGGTGAGCACCACCGTGGCGCCTGCCCTCACCAGCACCTTGTTCCCGAGGCCCGCGCCCATGCGGATCTTGAGCCCCTTGTAGTCGCCGATCGTGGCGATCTTCTTCCGGAACCACCCGCCCATCTGCGGGGCGAAGGCCGGGCCAGGACGGGGCACGAGATTGTATGGCGCATACGCCTCCTCCCAGAGCTTGAGCCCGTCCCCGTGGTGGTACCAGGCCGCCATGCCCTGGGGGTTCAGGCCGAAGGGGACGGTCTGGAACCACTCGATCCCCGGCTCCTTGGTTTGCGACAGCCAGTACGACGTCA
>JBOHPM010000664.1:0-2059 GCA_050731715.1 Candidatus Rokuibacteriota bacterium | reverse complement strand
CCCGACCGCCCTGCTGTTGAACGCCGGCCACGCGCTGGATCACCTCTTTCTGCTGATCTTCGCCACCGCCGTGGCGGCGATCGGCGCCGACTGGGGGATGGTCTGGCAGGATCTGATGCCCTACACCGTCGGGGCCTTCGTGATGTTCGGCCTCGGCTCGCTGCCGGCGGGCCGGCTCGGCGACCTGTGGGGGCGCCGCGCGATGATGGTGGTGTTCTTCCTGGGGATGGGCGCCTCCGGGCTGCTGATCGCGCTGACCACCGGCGTGTGGTCGCTGGCCGCGGCGCTGACGCTGATGGGCGTGTTCGCGTCGGTCTACCACCCGGTGGGCATCCCGATGCTCGTGCAGCACTCGAAGAACCCGGGGTTCACCATCGGCCTCAACGGGCTGGCCGGCAACCTCGGCATCGCGATCGCCGCCGTCCTGACGGGATTTCTCGTGAAGCACGCAGGGTGGCGGGTTGCCTTCGCCGTCCCTGCCGGCATCGCGATCCTGTGCGGCGTGCTCTTCTTGCTGCTCGTTCCCAAGGAAGATATGCCCCCGGCGCGGCGGCCCAAGAAGTCGGTGGACCTTCCGCGGGCGGTGATGGCGCGGGTGCTCCTGGTGATGACGCTGGCCGCGATCTCCAGCAGCCTCATCTTCAACTTCACGACCAACGGCAACGGCCATCTCCTGACCGAGCGCATGGCGGGGCTGATCGATGATCCGGCCACGCTGGGCGCGCTGCTGGCGGCGATCTACACCGTGGCCTCGCTGGCCCAACTCGTCGTCGGCAAGCTCATCGATCGCTACCCCCTCAAGTGGGTGTACCTGCCGATCGTGGCCATGACGGCGCCCCTGTTCCTCCTCGCCGCGGGCCTCGACGGCTGGCCGCTCTACGTGGCCGTGTTGGCCTTCATGGTCTTCGTGTTCGGGGGCATTCCGTTCGTGGACGCCATGATCGTGCAGTACGTCGACGACCGGATGCGCTCACGCGTGGCCGGGATGCGGCTGGCCGTCTCGTTCGGGGTGAGCTCGCTGGCCGTCTACCTGCTCGGGCCCACGGTGAAGGCGGCGGGCTTCGACACGCTCCTCATGGTGATGGCGGTGATCGCCGCCTTCACCACGCTCTGCGTCGCGTTCCTGCCCGGCCGGATCCCGACCGCCGCGCCCACGCCCCTGGCCGTCGCCCCGGCGTCGCCGCGCGGCTGATCGAACAGGAGGACCTTCCGATGGCGACCCAGAGCGACAAGGGTGCTCGCTTCCGCGCGCTGCACCAGGAACCCGGCGTGTTCCTGATCCCGAACCCGTGGGACGCCGGCTCGGCGCGCCTGCTCGCCGGCCTCGGCTTTCCGGCCCTGGCGACGTCGAGCGGCGCCTGCGCCGGTGTCCTCGGTCGGCGCGACGGTCAGGTGACCCGGGACGAGGCGCTGGCCCATGCCCGCGTCATCGTGGAGGCAACCGAGCTTCCCGTCTCGGCCGATCTCGAAAAGGGCTTCGGCGATGCGCCGGCCGTGGTGGCGGAGACGATCCGTCTGGCCGCTGGCGTGGGGCTGGTCGGCGGCTCGATCGAGGACGCCACCGGCGACCGCGATCGGCCGCGCTACGACCTCGGCCAGGCAACCGAGCGGGTGGCTGCAGCGGTGGAAGCGGCGCGCGGGCTCGGGTTCCCGTTCACCCTGACCGCGCGCACCGAGAACTTCGTGCGGGGCAACCCGGACCTCGACGACACGATCAAGCGCTTGCAGGCCTTCGAGAAGGCCGGGGCCGACGTGCTCATGGCGCCGGGCCTGCCCGACCTGGCCGCGGTGCGCGCGGTCTGTGCCGCCGTGTCGCGGCCAGTCAACTTCATGGCCGGCATCAAGGGCAAGTCGTTCACGGTGGCCGAGCTGTCGGCGGCCGGCGTGAAGCGGATCAGCCTGGCCACCTCACTCTATCGCGCGGCCATGACGGGCCTGCTCGAAGCGGCCCGCGAGGTGAAGGACAAGGGCACGTTCGGCTACCTCGACCGATCCCTGGCCACGCCGGAGTTGAACGCCTTCATGGCGGGCTAGGATGTTAGGACCGCGGAATCCGCAG
>JBOHPM010000663.1:0-2067 GCA_050731715.1 Candidatus Rokuibacteriota bacterium | reverse complement strand
CGGCCGCCGGGTCGACCCGACCCTCGGCGTCGACGCCCACGTAGGTCACGGGGTGGCCGTGCTTCTCGAGATCCCGGCAAGGATTGAGCACGGAGACATGCTCGACGGCCGAGGTGACGACGTGCCGCGCCGACGCGCGGAGGGCGACCCCCTTGACGGCCAGGTTGTTCGCCTCAGTGGCGCTGGCGGTGAAGATCACGCCGGCGGGGGCGCCGCCGAACAGCCGCGCGAGCTTGGCTCGGGCGCCGTCCAGCGAGGCTCGCGCCTCCAGGCCCAGCGAATGGGGCGCCGCCGGGTTGCCCGCTCCCCCTTCCAGGAAGGGTCGCATGACCGCGACCACCCGGGGATCGACAGGCGTGAAGCCGCCGTAGTCCAGGTACACGCGAGTGACGGCAGCGCTGCTACCGGGTCTTTCGGACGAGGAAGCGGAAGACGGGCCCATCCTTGTCCACCGCCATCAGCTGGTGACCCGTGCGGGCGGACCAGCTCTTGAGATCCGCCTCGGAGGCGGGGTCATCCGCGAGCATCTCGAGGACCTGGCCCACGGCCATGGCCGTGAGCGCCTCGCGAACCTTGAGCACCGGCATCGGACAGAACAGCCCGATGCAGTCCAGCTTCTTGTCGGGCGTGACGAGCATCGTCTCCCGGCGATTCTGACACCGAGCCGTGGTCCGGCGCAACCGCAGGGCCCGGCAGGAGTTGTCGAGTTTTTCCGGGGGGTTGGCCGGGCCCGGCCAGGGACGTTGACACGGTCCGGCGGCACCCGAAATAATGCCAGATATGCCGGCTAAGCCCGCATCCAGCGTGACGGAAGCAGGCCAGCGGCTCAGTCACCGGGTTTTTCTCGCCCTCGGCCTCTCCGCCATCATCCCGTTGCTAGTGCTCGGCTACGTCACGCACCAGTTCGTGCTCCCCCACCTGAGCCCCCTCGACAGCGCCGGCGTCTTCGGGCTCCTGGGGCTCTTCGTCTTCACGGTGCTGGCCATGTGCGCCGGCGGGTACATGCTGTGGGACATGGGCCGCACCGTGGCCCGCCTGGCCCGCATGCTCGGCGACGAGGGGCGCCTGGACGATCTGGTCCAGCGGCGTGACGAGGCGGGCACGCTCATGCAGACCATCGGCCGCATGCTGGAGACGATCGAGCAGCAGGCGGCCGAGATCAACAGCTTCGCCTCCCGTCTCGACGCCGCCTACAAGGAGCTGGAGAACACCAACACCCGCCTCAAGGAGACCTCGTTCAAGGACGAGGTGACCGGCCTCTACAACCGCCGCTTCTTCTCCATCCGTCTGGAGGAGGAGATGCAGCGGCACCGGCGCTTCAACCATCCGGTCTCCGTGGTCCTCATGGACCTGGACGGCTTCAAGGCCGTCAACGATGAGCTCGGTCACGCGGTGGGCGACGAATCGCTGCGCGACGTGGCCCAGATCCTCGTCAAGCATTCCCGCGGCATCAACGTGGTGGCCCGCTACGGAGGCGATGAATTCGTCGTCCTCCTCGTGGAGACGTCGCGGGCCGGCGCCCGGCTCTACGCCGACCGCATCCGCCAGGTGGTCTCCACCCACACCTTCAGCCACGGTAAGCCCATCACCGCCAGCTTCGGGCTGGCCAGCCTGCCCGACGACGACGCGGCCACCGCCGAGGAGCTGGTGCGGGCCGCCGACGAGGCTCTGTACTCGGCCAAGCGCGCCGGGAAGAATCAGGTAGCAACCACTGATTCACCGGAGAAGATCCTCTGAGCGCACAGGTCCTGGTCGTCGACGACGACGCTCACGTGCGCGAGATGCTCCAGCAGATCTTTCTGTCGGCCGGGTACGATTGCCTGCAGGCCGGCAACGGTCAGGACGCAGTGGCCGTGTTCCGGTCCTCCCGTCCTCCCCTGACGGTGACCGACCTCCGGATGCCCGGGCTCGACGGCATCGCCGTGCTCAGCGCGATCCGTGAGCTGGATGCCGATGCCGCCGTGGTGGTCCTCACCGGCGCCCCCGACGTGAAGACCGCCATCGACAGCCTGCGGCTCGGGGCCGACGACTTCATCATGAAGCCCGTCAACGTGGACGAGCTGCTCA
>JBOHPM010000662.1:0-2073 GCA_050731715.1 Candidatus Rokuibacteriota bacterium | reverse complement strand
TACAAGGGCGCCGGGGTCAAGCTCTTCCGGGACCGGGTGAAAGAGGTGCAAATCCTCGACAGCCGGCGGATCCGCTTCGTGCTCAAGGAAGTGTGGCCGGACTTCATGACGTTCTACGGCACGACCGCCACGGGCGCGGGCTGGATCGTCCCGCGGAAGTACATCGAGAAGGTCGGCGTCGAGGGTTTCAAGAAGGCCCCGGTCGGCGCCGGCCCCTACCGGTTCGTGAGCGCCAATCCCGGCGTGGATATGGTCCTGGAGGCCTTCGAGGGCTACTGGCGCAAGACCCCCAGCGTCAAGCGCCTCGTCTTCCGGAGCGTCCCCGACGAGACGACCCGCGCGGCGGCGCTCAAGGCGGGCGAAGTCGACATCGCCTACTTCCTGAGCGGCCCCCTCGGCGAAGACGTCCGGCGAACGCCGGGCCTCAAGCTCCTGGCCACGAGGACCAACGGGGCCTTCTTCCTCGACTTCCTCGATCAGTGGGACCCCAAATCGCCCTGGCACGACCGGCGCGTGCGGCTGGCCGCCAGCCTGGCCGTCGACCGCAAGGCGATCAACGAGGCCGACTTGCTGGGCTTCGCCGGGCTCACCGGGAACATCGTCCCCCGGACGATGGAGTTCGCGCTCCCGATCGATCCGCACCCCTATGACCCCAAGCGGTCCAAGCAGCTCCTCGCCGAGGCGGGATATCCGAACGGCTTCGACGCCGGGGACCTGACCCCCACCCCGCCCTACACCTCGCTTGCGGAGGCGATCGGCAACTACCTCGGCGCCATCGGCATCCGCACGCGGATCCGGACGATGGAGCGCGCAGCCTACCTCACGAGCTGGCGCGAGAAGAAGCTCCGCGGCGTGCTGTTCACGGCCCTGGGCGCGGGCGGCAACGCGGCCACCCGGATCGAGGCGCTGGCGACGCGGGACGGCATGTACGCCTACGGCGTGCTCCCCGAGGTCGAAGATCTCTTCCAACGGCAGGGGCGCGAGCTGGACCGGAAGAAGCGCGAGGAGCTCCTGCATCAGATCCAGAAGATCCTGCACGACCGGGTGGTCTTCGCGCCGATCTGGGACAACGCATTCATCCGCGGCGTCGGGCCCCGGGTGGAAGAACCGGCGCTGAGCCTGATCCCGTCGTTCCCCTACTCGGCGCCGTACGAGGAGCTCAGGCTGAAGCGGCCGTAGTCGGTTACGGCCCTTCCTCGCGCGGCGTGGGCACGGCGCGGGCCGGGAGCTCGCGGCCGGCGTGGCGCCTGAGCGCGTCCTCCCGCAGCTCGATGCCCAGCCCGGGCGCGGTGGGCACCGTCAGGTAGCCCTGCTCGACCCGGAACGGGTTCACGGCGACGTCCGCCCCGCGCGGCTCGACGTTCACGAAGTACTCGGTGATCAGGAAGTTGGGGATGGCCGCCGACACCTGCAGGGTGGCGGCCAGGCCCACGGTGGTGCTGTTGTAGTTGTGCGGGGCGACGACCACGTGGTAGGCCTCGGCCATGGCCGCGATGGCGCGGAGCTCCTCGATGCCGCCCACGTTGCACACGTCGGGATTGAGGATGTCAGCAGCCCGGCGCTCGAGCACCTCGCGGAACTCAAGAGCCAGTTCTTGCCGTAGCCCGAATCGACGATGAACGGGGTGACCGCCGTGACTTTCATGCGCCGAGATTACCTCAGAACGAGCCGATGAGACGCTCGACGTCCTCGGCACGGCGCCCGAGCGTCGGTCCCCCGCGGCGCGGATTGAGAAACGGTTGCTCCGCGATTGAGATTCTGTTGCGGTTCTCGGCCGGGAACAGCGCGGGGGCGAACGTCCGCGCTACAATCCAGATCCCGGCGTCGTGGACCGGGGAGGAGGCAACCCATCATGGGCGACGCGCTGTCGGACGTCCTCGAGACCGGGGCGCCAGAGCGCCTGGCCACCGGGTTCGTGTTCACCGAAGGCCCGCTGTGGCACCCCCAGGGCTTCTACTACTTCGTCGATATCCGCCGGAGCGAGCTGCACCGCCTGTTCCCGGGCAAAGCCCCCGAGCTCGTCCGGGCCAACACCGGCGAGGGCAATGGCACGACGTTCGATCTGCAGGGCCG
>JBOHPM010000661.1:0-2075 GCA_050731715.1 Candidatus Rokuibacteriota bacterium | reverse complement strand
GGTGGAGGTGGCGCTGCGCGATGGGCGCGTGCTCACCCAGACGACGACGACTGTCCGCGGGGACGCCGAGAATCCGGTGGACCGTGAGGTCCTGGTGGAGAAGTTCCTCGCGCTGGCGAGCCCGAGCCTACCCGCCGACGGGGCTCGCCGCGTGGTCGAGGCCGTGGCGGAGCTCGAAACGCTGAAGGACGTGCGCGACCTCACCGAGCTGCTGTGGACGACCTCCTGATCCGCGGCGCCGAGGTCATCGACGGGACGGGCGCGCCCGGGCGCCGGATCGACGTCGCGGTGCGCGAGGGCCGGATCAGCGCCGTCGGCGGACTGAACCGCCCGGCCCGCCGCGTGATCGAGGCCCCGGGCGCCGTCCTCGCCCCCGGGTTCATCGACATCCACACTCACTCGGATTTCACGCTGCCCTTGAACCAGCGCGCCGAGAGCAAGATCCGCCAGGGCGTCACCACGGAGGTGTTGGGCAACTGCGGCTTCTCGGTCGCCCCGGCGCTCGAGGGCCGGGTGGAGCTCCTCCGCACCTACCTGGCGGCCAGCGCGCCCTGGCTGCCGTTCCGCGCGACGACGTTCGAGGCGTACCTCGACGCGTTTCCGGCTACCTCCGTGAACACCGTCATGCAGGTCGGCCACAACACGCTCAGGCTGATGACCACCGGCATGGAGAGCCGGGCCCCGCGATCCGACGAGCTGGCGCTCATGGAGCGGCTGCTCGACGAGGCGCTGGGGGCCGGAGCGCTGGGGCTCTCGTCGGGACTGTTCACGGCCCCGGGGTCGTATGCCGAGACTGAGGAGCTCCTCACCCTGGGCCGCGTGCTCCGTCGCCACGGCGCCGGCTACGCCTCGCACGTCCGCAACGAGGCCAGCCGCGTCTTCGATGCCGTGGACGAGGCGATCAGTCTCGGGGAGACCTGCGGCATCCACGTCCAGATCGCCCACCTGAAGCTTTCCGGCACCGACAACTGGGGCGGGGCCAGCGCCCTGCTGGCCCGGATCGACGAGGCGCGACGGCGTGGGGTCCCCGTGGACGCGGACCAGTACCCGTATACGACTGCCAGCAACCCGCTCCGCAACCTGTTGCCGCTCTGGGTCCAGGAGGGGGGCCTGGACGCCATGGTGAAGCGGTTGCGGGACCCGGCCGCCCGTGACCGCATCCGTAGGGACATCGCCGCGCACGGCTCGGGAAGCTTCGGGCGCCTGCCCTCGTGGGATGCCGTTCGCATCGCGATCTCGCCGAATCACGCGCCCAGCGCGGGGCGGACCATCGGCGAGCTCGCGCGCCACCGATCCGCTGATCCGCTGGATGCGGCCTGTGACGTGCTCGCCGACGACGAGGGCCACACGCGAGTGCTGCTGACGTCGATGTCCGAGGAGGACGTCCAGGAAATCCTGCGAGCCCCGACGGTGTTGATCGGCTCGGATGGTACCGCCGTGGCGCCCTACGGGGTCACCGGTCAGGGCAAGCCGCACCCGCGCTTCTACGGAACGTTCGTGCGCGTGCTCGGCCACTACGCGCGCGATCTCGGGCTGCTCTCGCTGCCCGCGGCGATCCACAAGATGACCGGCGGCCCCGCCGCCGCGCTGGGCCTCGTCGAGCGCGGGCTCATCCGTGAGGGGTACTGGGCCGATCTCGCCCTCTTCGACCCCCGCGCCGTCGCCGAGGCCAGCACGTACGACGACCCGCACCGGTATGCGATCGGCGTCGCGGCGGTGATCGTGAGCGGCGTGATGGTGGTGGAGGACGGCACGCACACCGGGGCGCTGCCCGGGAAGGTGCTGCGCCGCGGATCCCGCGGCGTGGCGTAGCCGCACCGGCTCGAAACGACTCAGGAGGAGCGCATGCTGGATCTCGTCATTCGCGGCGGGCAGGTGGTGACACCCCAGGGGGCCGGCGCCTGGGACGTGGGCGTCCAGGACGACCGGATCGCGGCCGTGGCCGCCCCCGGCACGCTCGGCGAGGCCGGACGCGTCATCGACGCCACCGGCAAGATCGTCGTGCCGGGGGGCGTGGAGCCTCACACGCATCTGGCCCACTTCATCGCCATGCATCCGGACGACGGGCTCTTCAC
>JBOHPM010000660.1:0-2075 GCA_050731715.1 Candidatus Rokuibacteriota bacterium | reverse complement strand
CGGATGGCGCGCTGGAGTTCAGGCACCCGTATGGATGGTTGATCCCCGACGTCCCCGAGCCCGTTGCCGTAGCAGGCGACCCCGTCCAGGCCATCCGGGCACGGAACGAGGCCGAGGGGCTCGCGCTCGGCGCCCACACCGCCACGCCTGGCTGGCTCGGTGAGCGCCTGGATGTGGGGTATGCGATCGATGTGCTCCACCCCCTGGCGAGGAACGTTTGATGGCGAAGAAAAGCAAGCCGCCGGCCGGCAGGCGCATCGAGACCAGCGGCGAGGTGCGCAGCCAACGGACCTGACGGCATCGCGTGCTGGTTCATCGACACCGAGTACAACGAGGAAAGTTTCTTCGTCCGGCCCTCAAGGCCGAGAGCGGCGGCCTGCGCCACCCTGCACAGGTTGTTCCATACCCAATCTGGGGTTTATCATGCCCGATGCGAAAGAGTTCTCCAATCTCGTGCAATCGGGGCTGAGGTGGCTCACCGTCGCGGCGGCCCTCAACAAACTACCTCCTCTTTGAGGTAGCGATGAACGACCAGGACACCGCGGTCCGGCTCCGCGCGTTCGATTTCCTCCGCGAGCAGCGGCACCGCTTCGGCGACGCGCCCCTCCCACGAGCAGTCCTCGAGCGTGGTTTCGACTTCGAAGGTGTCAGAGTCCCCCTCATCGGCCCCCAGGGCATATTCAAGCCGGCCGTCTTGCCGGAGGTCCCGCTCACCATCACGACGGCGCCGCCAGTCGAGCACCGGGAGCGCCCTTACGACGACGGGTTCATCGACGGCGGATTCCTCCGTTATCGCTATCGCGGCACCAACGCAAGTCACCGAGACAACGCCGGCCTGCGTCTGGCCATGCAGCGGCAGGCGCCTCTCATCTATCTGCACGGCATTGTTCCGGGACTCTACGAGCCGGCGTGGCCCGTATTCATCGTCGAGGATCATCCAGACACGCTGACCTTCATCGTGGCGATCGACGACCAAGTCGGGGCGTCCGCCCCGTGGCAGTTCAACGACCCGACGGCGCTGACTGCGCGGCGGCAGTACGTGACGGCGGTAGTCCGGCAGCGCCTGCACCAGCGCAGCTTCCGGGAGCGCGTGCTCCGGGCCTACCAGCAATGCTGCTCCATCTGCCGGCTGCGCCATGGCGAGTTGCTGGAAGCCGCCCACATCCTGCCCGACGGCCATCCGCTCGGTGAGCCCGTCGTCCCGAACGGTCTCGCCCTCTGCAAGCTCCATCACGCCGCATTCGATTCGTACATCATCGGCGTCACGCCGGATCTCGAGGTCAAGGTGCGGCTCGACGTGCTGGAGGAGATCGACGGGCCGATGCTCCAGCATGGGCTGCAGGGTTTTCAGGGGCGGCGGATCCACGTGCCGCACGCGGATCATCTAAAGCCGAACCGCGACTTCCTGGCCGAGCGATACGCGCTGTTCACGAAGGTGAGCTGATGCCTTGACCCCAGCGCCGGCCCGGGGTATGCGTGGTCCACTTCCCAGGGAAAGGAGCCACCGCCGATGGCGCTTCATGTACGAAGGGTGATCACCGGACACGATGCCAACGGGCGCGCGATCGTGAAGATCGACGAGGTCGCCAAGAACGTCGTCTCCGGCCGGCCGGGGGCCCTGGCCAGCGTGATCTGGACCACGGAAGGCTTTCCCGCCAACAACGACGGCCAGGCCGACGAGGGGCTCCGGAAGGTCGGCACGACGCTCAAGAACGGCACGGTCTTCCGCATTATCGAGTTCTCGCCGGGGGTGGCTGCGCGCAACCACCGCACGGATTCCATCGACTACATCGTCGTCATGGCGGGCGAGATCGACATGGAGCTCGACGGCTCCAGCGTCCATCTCAAGGCTGGCGACGTCATGGTCCAGCGCGGAACCATCCACAACTGGGTCAACCGCGGCACCCAGCCCTGCGTGCTCGCGGTCGTCCTCGTCGACGCCAAGTCGGTCGAGGCCGGCGGCAAGGTCCTGAACGCGGTGGGCTAACCGCCGTGCCCGGGATCTCCACCACCGTCGTCGGCAGCTACCCGCAGCCGGACTGGCTCGTCGACAAGACGCAGTACCAGCTCAATGC
>JBOHPM010000659.1:0-2081 GCA_050731715.1 Candidatus Rokuibacteriota bacterium | reverse complement strand
GGGGATCGTCCGCTGCCCCGCGCCCCAGAGACGCTCCAGGACGTCATCGACGCCGAGACTGCTGACCTGGGCCATGGTCTGGATCTCGGAGGCCGTGAAAAAGTGCGGGGTAACGTGAGGGAAGCGGCGTCGCGTCTCGCGCACGAGGGTGAGGTAGTAATCGAGCGGCAAGGCGGGGTTGTGGCCGCCCTGCAGCAGCACGGTCGTGGCGCCCCGGGCCGTCGCCGACTCGATCTTGGCCAGGACCTCGTCCACCGTCAGGGTATACGCCTCGGGGTGTCCGGGCTTTCGATAAAAGGCGCAGAACTGGCAGTCCGTGACGCAGACGTTGGTGTAGTTCGGATTGGAGTCGATGACGAAGGTGACGACCCTGCCGGGGAGGCGGGCCAACCGGGCCTCGTGGGCCACGGCGCCCACTTCGAGCAGGGGCGCCTCGGTCAGCAACCAGCGGCCCTCGGCCCGCTCCAGGCGCTTGCCCTGGAGTACCTTGTCCCGGATCCCGGCGAGCGTCAGTTCCAAACCTGGACGACGTGGTAGAGGGCGTCCCGCTCGACGGCGGTCTTGCCGGCATCGTGGATCATCCGTAGCAGGTGCTCACGGGCCAGCCCGGCCGGTGTCTGCGCTCCCGCCATGTGCTGGATGCGCTCGTCCTCGAGGGTTCCGTTGATGTCGTCGGCGCCAAAATGCAGTGCCACCGACGTGGTGTCCTCGCCGAGGACGACCCAGTAGGCCTCCACGTGCGGGAAATTGTCCAGGAGCAATCGGGCGGCGGCGATGGTGCGCAGGCTGTCCGTCGGTGGTGTGGGCCGGGGCCGCAGCCGGGTGGTGCCGACCTGGTAGGCGAGGGGAATGAAGGTGAGGAAACCACCCGAGGCGTCTTGCTGCTCGCGCAGCCGAAGCAGGTGATCCACCCGCTCGGCCATCGTCTCCACATGGCCGTAGAGCATGGTGGCGTTGGTCGGGATGCCCAGCGCGTGGGCGATGCCGTGGATCTCGCACCAGCGGTCGGCGTCGGCCTTGCCGGTGTAGCGCAGGGCCCGGGCCAGGCGGGTGGAGAAGATCTCGGCACCGCCCCCGGGCATGGACTGAAGACCGGCGGCCTTGAGGCGGCTGAGCGCCTCCTTGGGCTCGAGCTTCCAGCGCCGCCAGAAGTAGTCGATCTCCGCCGCCGTGAACGCCTTGATCTGCACCGCGGGGTGAGCGGCGTGAATGGCGGCGAGGATGCGCTCGTAGTACTCGAAGGGCCAGTCGGGGTGGTGGCCACCGACGATGTGCACCTCGCGGACGCCCTCCCGGACCATCGCCACCATGTCCTCGATGGTGTGCTCGTAGGCGCCCGCCTGGCCTTTCTTGCGGGCGAAGTCACAGAAGCTGCAGGAGAGCACGCAGACGTTGGTGGGCGTGATGTGGCGGTTGATCACGAAGTAGACGCGGTCGCCCTCGCGCCGGGATTTGGCCCAATCGGCCAGGCGTCCCACCCCGAGCAGGTCGGCGGTCCCGAAGAGCGTGAGGCCGTCCTCGCGGTCGAGCCGCTCCCCATGGCTGACCTTGTCCCACAGAGGCTCCAGACAGGCATCCGCGAACCGCACGCGAGGCTCCTCCTCTCGGACTGACGGTCGGTGCGACTTTAGCGAGCGGGCTCCCGGGGTGTCAAGCAGTGGAACGGGCACGCCGCGCGGCGGCGTCCAGCGTCACTCGCCGAACAGCCAGCGCGGAAACCAGAGCGCGATGTCGGGGAAGGCGATCACCAGGGCCAGGGCGATGAGCTGGATGACCATGAAATCAGCCATCCCGCGATAGATCAACCGTAGATCCCACTGCGGCACCACCTGCTTGAGGTAGTACGCCGTCATCGCCACCGGAGGAGACAGGTACGCCGTCTGGAGGTTCACGGCGAGGAGGGCGCCGAACCAAACGGGATCGTATTTCAGCCCCTGGATCACGGGATAGAAGATGGGCAGGAAGACGAGAATGATGGCCGGCCACTCGAAGGGCCAGCCCAACAGGAAGATCAACCCCATGACGATGATGAGCATGACGAACGGCGGGACCGGCAGGGCGATCAACGCTTTGGTGATGAC
>JBOHPM010000658.1:0-2095 GCA_050731715.1 Candidatus Rokuibacteriota bacterium | reverse complement strand
CCTTCCACCTCGGCCAGCAGCAGCACGGTGCGGAACTCTTCCGGCAGCTGTCGCAGGGCGCGATCGAGATCGGTGTGGGCCTCGAGAACGCCGGGGTCGTCGTCCGGGGCCTCGTGGAACATGGGCGTGTCCCAGTCGGGGACGCCGTCCTCCGCGAGCGGGGCCTCCCGCTCGCGGAGCCGGTAGAACGTCAAGAATGTGTTCCTCAGGATTTGAAACAGCCAGGCCCGCAGGTGAGTTCCCGGCTGGAACCGGTGGGAGAAGCGCAGGGCCCTGAGGTAGGTCTCTTGCACCAGATCCTCGGCCTCGGCCGGCTTGCGGGTGAGATAGACGGCAAAATTGAAGAGGGCGTCGAGGTGCTGCAGGGCCTCGCGCCGGAAGTCCTCGGGATCGGCCACCGTCGGTCTCAGTCCTCGAACCAGCGGGCGGGGTAGTCGCCGGGCTGGACGTCGTGCTCGTCTTCGACCTCGGCCAGCAGCTCACGCACGGTGCGATACAGGGTGGGATGCTCCAGCTCGGGTGCCAGGTCCAGCAGGGGCCGGAGCACGAACGCGCGCTCGTGCAGCAGCAGGTGGGGGATCTGCAGCTGGTCGGGCACGCTGATCACGCGGTCGGCGTAGAACAGAATGTCGATGTCCAGCGGACGCGGCAGGAAGCGGGCGGCTTCGGGCGTGCCGGCGCCGCGCTGACGCCCCAGGGCAGTCTCGATCTGCTGCAGGCTCTGCAGCAGCTCCCCCGGGGGCAGCCCCGTCTCGATGGCCACGGCGCAGTTGAGAAACCAGTGGCGGCGATTGATCGGCTCGCCCGGCTCGCTTTCCCAGGGTTCCGCCTCGTAGAGCTGCGAGGCGGCTACGAAATCGATCCCCGCGGTCTGCCGCAAGGAGGCGATAGCGGCCCGCAGCAGGGTCAGCCGATCACCGAGGTTGGAACCGAGCGAGAGGTAGACGCGGGCCATCAGCGCCGACGGGTAAGCCGCACGCCGGGCGTCCCCACCAGGCCCTCCAGAGGTGCGCTGAGCTTGCGGACGCGTACGGTGACCTCCCGGGCCGGGAACTCGCGGAGCAGCCCCTCGGCGATGAGCCCGGCCAGCCGCTCGAGGAGATTCACGCGCTGGCCCGTCCCGATCTCGACGATACGGTGGGCGACCTGGCCGTAGTCGATGGTGGCACCGAGATCGTCGGAGATCGCGGCCGGGGCCAGGTCCACGGTCAGCTCGGCATCCACAGAGAACCAGGCGCCCACCGATTGCTCGGCCTTGCTGACGCCGTGCTGACCGTAGAAGCGCACGTCGTCGAGGAGCAGCCGATCCTCCATCACACCTTCACCACGGTGTTGGCCAGGGTGCCGACCCCCTCGATGCGGATCTCCACCCGGTCGCCCGGCGCCAGCGGGCCGACGCCGGCCGGCGTCCCCGAGGCGATGATGTCGCCGGGCAGCAGGGTCATGATCTCCGAGACCCGGGCCACCAGCTCCTCGATGGGGAAGATCAGCTCGGTCGTGCTCCCCGAGTGCCGCCGCTCCCCATTGACCCACGTCTCGATCGTGACGGCGTTGGGATCGATGTCGGTGGCGATGCACGGGCCGATGGGGCAGAAGGTGTCGAAGGCCTTGGCCCGCCCCGGCATCCCGTCCTTTTCCTCGAGATCCCGCGCTGTCACGTCGTTGAGGCAGGTGTAGCCGAGCACGTGCTCCAGCGCCCGCCCGCGCGCCGGGTTCCGGCAGCGCCGGCGCATCACGATGGCCAGCTCGGCCTCGCACTCCAGCCGGCCGCTCTGGGCCGGATGCACGATGGGGTCGTCGGGCCCGATCAGCGCGCTCACCGGCTTGAGCGCGATGAGGGGATCGCTGGGGACGGGCATGCCCAGCTCGGCAGCGTGCTCCCGGTAGCTCGGCCCGACCAGCACGATCTTGGACGGGAGCACGGGCGCCAGCATCACGACCTGGCGCGCCGCGTAGCGCCGCCGCCCTCGGCGAAAGGCGCTGAAGGGCGTGCCCGAGTACTCCACCACCTGCATCCCGTCGAGCACCCCATACCGGGTCTTGTCGCCGATCCGAAAGCGCACGATCCGCATGGCCGCACCACTCCGGGCTCAGA
>JBOHPM010000657.1:0-2096 GCA_050731715.1 Candidatus Rokuibacteriota bacterium | reverse complement strand
CGCTCGGACACATCCGCGAGCGGCACGCTCAGTTCGTGAGCGTGGAGCGGGCCGCGGCGCCCGGCGATCTCGTAGTGATGGACTACACCCTGAACGTCGAGGGGCAGGAGCCGTCCCACCAGGCCGGCTATGCCTTCGTCGTGGGCGACGGCTCGGTGCTGCCGGAAGTGGACCAGGCCGTGGCCGACATGCGGGCCGGCGAGCAGCGCGTCGTGGGCTTCCGGCTTCCCGACGACCACCGTCGCGAAGCCCTGCGCGGCAAGGCGGGCACCGCGGAGGTCAAGGTCGGGGAGGTCAAGGAGAAGATCCTTCCCGAGCTGAACGACGACCTGGCGCGGGCCGCAGGAGAGTTCGATACGCTGGAGGCTCTGCGGGCGGAGGTGCTCCGGCAGCTGGAGGCGCGGCGGGCGGCCGAGGATCGGCACGCCCTGGAGGAGAAGATCCTCGACGCCCTGCTGGCGGCCCACACGTTCGCCGTGCCCGAGTCCATGATCGTGCGGCAGGTCGCTCACCAGGTCGAGCACACCCGGGAGCGGCTGCGCCGGCAGGGCATCGATCCCGATACCATGCCCTGGGACTATCCCAAGCTCATGGGCGAGCTGCGGCCGGGGGCCGAGCGAGCGGTCCGCCGAGCCTTGCTCCTGGAGGCCATTGCCGAGCGCCGGGGCCTGGCCCCGGCCGAGGCCGACCTCGAGGCCGAGGTCGATCGGATCGCCCAGGCCAGTCAGCGGCCTACGCCCGCCGTCCGGCGTATGATGGAGAAGGCTGGCGATCTCGAGCGGCTCCGGCTGAGCCTCCGGGAGCGCATGACCCTGGACCTTCTCATCAGCCAGGCGACGATCCACGAATGAGCTGGCGGTCGAGCGCCCGCCGAGAGGGGGCGCGACCGAGAGACAAGGAGAGCCCGATGGCCCTGGTGCCCATGGTGGTCGAGCAGACCCCGCGCGGCGAGCGCGCCTTCGACATCTTCTCGCGGCTGCTCAAGGAGCGGATCATCTTCCTGCCCACGTTCATCGAGGACGAGCTCGCCAACCTGGTCATCGCCCAGATGCTCTTCCTCGAGGCCGAAGATCCGGACAAGGACATCTACCTCTATATCAACTCTCCAGGCGGCTCGGTGACGGCCGGGATGGCCATCTACGACACCATGCAGTACGTGAAGCCGGCGATCGCTACCATCTGCATGGGGCAGGCGGCCTCCATGGGCGCCCTGCTGCTGACGGCGGGCGCGCGGGGCAAGCGCTTCACGCTGCCCCACGCCCGGATCATGATCCACCAGCCGCTGGGTGGTGTGCAGGGGCAGGCTACCGACATCGACATCCAGGCCCGCGAGATTCTCCGCATGCGGGAGGAGATCAACCGGATCCTCGTCCACCACACCGGGCAATCGATGGAGCGGATCGAGCGTGACACCGATCGGGACTTTTTCATGACGGCCGAACAGGCCAAGGACTATAGACTCGTGGACGAAGTGATCTCCTCCAAGCCGACCACCCGCGCGGTCAGCGAGCAAGCGGCCCTGGCCGCCCAGGCCCAGAAGTAGGGCCGCCCGGTTCGGGTCGGAGCCTGGCGACGGCATGGCGCGAACACGCGAGGGCAATGGCGTGCTGAAGTGCTCGTTCTGCGGCAAGAGCCAGAACGACGTGCGCAAGCTCATCGCCGGGCCGACCGTCTACATTTGCGACGAGTGCATCGAGCTCTGTAACGACATCATCGCCGAGGAGTGGGAGGAGGAAAAGAGCCGGGAGATCCGGAGCCTCCCCAAACCCGCCGAGATCAAGAACGTCCTCGATCAATACGTAGTCGGTCAGGAGCGGGCCAAGAAGATCCTGGCCGTGGCCGTGCACAATCACTACAAGCGGATCGAGTCGGGCGGCGACGCCGGTGACGTGGAGCTGCAGAAGTCCAACATCCTCTTGATCGGCCCCACCGGCTCGGGCAAGACGCTGCTGGCCCAGACCCTGGCCAGGGTGCTGCGGGTGCCCTTCACCATCGCCGACGCCACCACCCTCACCGAGGCCGGCTACGTGGGCGAGGACGTGGAGAACATCATCCTCCGCCTGCTCCAGGCCGCCGACTACGACGTCGAGCGGGCC
>JBOHPM010000656.1:0-2099 GCA_050731715.1 Candidatus Rokuibacteriota bacterium | reverse complement strand
AAGCGGCCCTGACCCAGCAGCGGCAGCTCGCCCGGGGGATGAGCGAGAGCATGGCCCAGTACAACCTGCTCCGCCGCGAGGTCGACACCAACCGCGACCTCTACAGCGCGCTCCTGGGTCGCCTGCGGGAGACGCAGATCTCGGCGGCCCTGTTCACCTCCAACATCTCCATCGTCGACCGGGCGGAGGTCCCGCCCAACCCGGCCCGGCCTCGGCGCGCCCAGAGCCTCTTCGTGGCCTGCGTGCTGGGCCTCATGGGCGGGCTGGGGCTGGCCTTCCTGCTCGAGTATCTCGACACCAACATCAAGGACGCGCGGGAGGTCGAGAACGTTCTGAGAGTGCCGATCCTGGGCATGGTGCCCGGCTGGGACGGCCCCCGGCGGCTGCCCGCATTGACCGCCGACGAGCCCCGGTTCGCCATGGTGGCCCACTCGGAGATCGCGTCGGTCTACGCCGAGTCCTTCCGCAACCTGCGCACGAGCCTGCTCTACTCGACGCCCGATCACCCGCCGAAGACCATCATGGTGACGTCGCTGCAGCCCGAGGACGGCAAGACCTCGACCGTGACGAATCTGGCCACCACGCTGGCCCAGCTCGGCGCGGGCGAGGTGCTGGTGGTGGACGCCGACATGCGGCGCCCGAACCTGCACGAGATCCTGGGCGTGCCGCAGGCGCCCGGGCTCTCCACCTTCCTCACGGGGCAGGCCTCGCTCGATCAGGTCATCGTGCCCACCCGGGTGCCGAACCTCTCGATGATCCCGGCGGGCCGCAGCCCCCTGAATCCGGCCGAGCTGCTCGCCTCGGAGCGGCTGGGCCAGTCCCTGGAGACCCTGGGCCGGCGGTTTGCCCACATCGTGCTCGACACCGGGCCGATCTTCGGCGTGAGCGATGCCCTGATCCTGGCCGCCCGGGTGGAAGGGGTCGTGCTCGTCCTGCGCCAGGGCCGGGCCGGCCGCGACGTGGCCCAGCGGGCGATCCGCAATCTCCTGTCGGTCCGCTCGCGCCTGCTGGGCGTGATCCTCAACGACGTGGACGTCCAGGGGCACGGGTACTACGGCTACTATGGCCCATACGGCTACGGCACTCGTCCAGAGCAATCGTAGGATCCTGATCCCGCTGGAGCGACGCGCGCACCGCGCGCTCCTGCTGGTGGTCGCGCTGGCCGTGGCCGGCTCGCTCGGCGGGCACATCGTCCGCCCGGCGGTGGCGACGTCCCTCGCCGCCCGGGCCACCAGCGTCAGGGACTTCGAGCGCGCCCTGGTCTGGGACCCCGCGAACCCGACGCTCCAGCTTCGTCTGGCCCGTGCCTACGCGCAGGCTGGCGACGAGGGGCGCGCCTCGGCGCGCTTCGACACCGCGCTGCGCCTGCGCCCGACGGATGCCATGACCTGGCTCCACCTGGCCCTCTTCCGCGACCGCAGCGGCGACCGCCATGGCGCCAACGCCGCGCTCGAGCGGGCGGTGGGGCTCGACCCGCACAACGTCGTCGTCCAGTGGGAAGCCGCGCTGCTCGCCATCCGCTGGGGCCACCGCGAGCGGGCGCTGGAGCATCTGCGCTACGTGCTGGCGGTCGACGCGACCCAGCGCGACGCGGCCTTCCAGCTCGCGCGCATGCTCCTGCGCCCCGGCGACGACGCGGCCAGCCTCCTGCCCGCCGAGCCCCAGGCCCTCACCGGCGTGCTGGTGGCGGCGGTGAGCAACCAGGACTCCACGCTGGCCAGCGCGGCCTGGACGCGACGCGCCGCGCTCCGGCCGGCCGTGCCGCAGGACGTGAGCCGCCGCTACCTCGACTTCCTGCTGGCCGAGGGTGATGGCCGCGCGGCCCGCCGGGTCTGGGGCTCGCTGATGCCTGCCGACGGCACGAACCTCGTCTTCAACGGCGGCTTCGAGAACGAGCGCCTCCTGGGCTGGGGCCTCGACTGGCGGGTGAGCCGCGTGTGGGGCGTGGAGGTCGTCGTCGATCGCTTCGTCGCCTCCGCCGGCCGCCACTCCCTGCGGCTGGCCTTCAACAGCTTCCCCACGCTGAGCTTCTCGGGGGTCTCGCAGCTCGTGGGCGTCGAGCCCGGGCGCGAATATCGCCTGCGCGCGGTCGTCCGGGC
>JBOHPM010000655.1:0-2099 GCA_050731715.1 Candidatus Rokuibacteriota bacterium | reverse complement strand
GGTGATGCGTTCTACCGGCGCTCGCTGGTCAACTCGCTGCTGCTCGGCCTGGGCACGGTGGCGGCCACCTCGGTGCTTGGCTTCACCATCGCCTTCCTGCTCGTCCGCTGCGAGTTCGTCGGCCGGAACCTGTTCAGCTACCTCACGCTGATTCCCATCATCTCGCCCCCCCTGGTGGGAGTCCTGGGCTTCACGTTCATCCTGGGCCGGGCCGGCACCGTCAACGTGCTGCTGACGGACTGGCTGGACATCGCTCGCCCCGTCAACTTCATCTATGGCCTGCACGGGGTGCTGCTCGTCGAGACCCTGCACCTGTTCCCGATGATCACGCTCAACGTGGTCGACGCCCTGGCCAAGATCGATCCCGCCCTGGAAGAGGCGGCCGAGAGCGTGGGGGCTCGCGGCTGGCGCAAGCTGCGCACGATCACGCTGCCCCTGACCACCCCGGGCTACGTGGCCGGGGCCCTGCTCGTGTTCATCTGGACGTTCTCGGACTTCGCCACGCCCCTCGTGCTGGGTGTCCACGACCTGCTGGCCTCGCAGGCCTATCTCAACATCGTGCAGTTCGTGGACCGCCGCCTCTTCCGCATGGGCATCGTGATCTCGGCCCTCATGGTCGTGCTGGCCGTGGTGTTTCTCGTGGCCGCCCGGCGCTACGTCGCCATCAAAGACTACTCGTCGCTGTCGTACTCCCGCGTGGCCCGCCGCCGGCTGTCCGGAGCCCGGGAGGCCCTGGCCGTCACCTTTCTGTCGCTGGTGATGGTGGCCTCGTTCATCCCCTACGTGGGCGTGGCCCTGGCGTCGGTGGGACGGGGCTGGTCGCTCACCCCGATCCCGGTGCAGTACACGCTGCAGTACTTCGAGCGGGTGATCGTAGAGGCGCCCAAGTACATCGTGAACACCTTCCTCTACGCCGGGCTGGCCGTGATCATCTGCATCGTGGTGGGCGTGCCCATCGCCTGGCTGCTCGCCCGGACGCGGCTGCCCGGCCGCGACCTGCTGGACGGCCTCAACACCCTGATCCTGGCCATCCCGGGCACGGCCATCGGCATCGCCTACATTCGGGCCTTCCACCTCCCGCTGCCCGGCCTCGACCGTGGCCTCACCAGCTTCTGGATCATCCTGCCCCTCGTCCTCGCCGTGCGGCGACTGCCGTACACGGTACGGGGCTCCTACGCCTCGCTGCTCCTCGTGCACCGCTCGATGGAAGAGGCCGCGGCCAGCGTGGGAGCCGGTGGCGTGCGCTCCTTCCGGGATGTCACGCTGCCGCTGATCTGGCGTGGCGTCCTGGTGGGCTCCCTGTTTTCGTTCATGACGTCGCTGCAGGAGGCCTCGGCGGTGCTGTTCCTCTCGCTGGGCGGGTGGGAGACGATGACGGTCGGGATCTTCTCCTTCTATATCGCGGGCAGCGCCAACGAGGCGGCAGCGCTGGGCGTGATCCTCATCGTGGTCTTGGCGGTGACGCTGGTCCTCATCAACCGCGTGGCGGGCGCCCGGATGGGCGGGATGTTCGGTTAGGTCCGATTGTGCGGCACCGGGCTCTCGCCGTTCGCTGAAACCCAAGGGGAATCAGCTAGTTGAGCTACCTTGTCCACTCTTGGGGGATGTGCTAGTGTTCTTCTTCACATGGCGCCGGGGCCCGAGCCCGCCTACAAGTCCGTCGGCGAACTGGCCTCGATCGGCGTGGCCCTGGTGCTGGCGACCGTGATCGGTCTCGGCGCCGGGTACTACGCCGACCGCTGGCTGGGCACGAGCCCGTGGTTGACCCTCGTCGGTCTCGGGCTCGGGATCGTGGCGGGCTTTGTCACCCTCTTTCGCTCGGTCAAGAGCGCGGGGCGGAACCTGAAGGACGATGCGTGAATTGAGAGCGCGCGTCATGCTGGCCGGCGCGGCGACCACAGTCGTGCTGGCGGCGGCGGCCTACGGGCTGGTGGGTCCCGCCCCGGGACTCGGCGTCGCGGCGGCCGGTGGACTGACGCTCGCGAACTTCTGGTGGCTCGTGCACAACGCGACCACCGTCGCCGGTATCCCCGCTGGCCCCCGCCGGCTCGTCTGGGCCGCCGCCACCGGGGCGCGGCTGCTGGCGCTGGTGGCGGTGC
>JBOHPM010000654.1:0-2099 GCA_050731715.1 Candidatus Rokuibacteriota bacterium | reverse complement strand
AGGTGCCTCCGCCCCCCATCGCCAGGTTCATCGGCTTCACGATCACCGAGGTCGAGCCCGGGCGGGCGGTGGTCGAGTTCGAGGCCGGTCCCCAGCACACCAATCCCATGGGCACGCTGCATGGCGGCGTGTTGTGTGACATCGCCGATGCGGCCATGGGCATGGCCTACGCCGCGGCCCTGGGCGAGGGCGAGAGCTTCACGACCCTCGAGCTCAAGATCAACTTCCTCAAGCCGGTGCGGACCGGCAAGCTCCGGGCGATCGCGCGCGTGGTCAAGGCCGGACGCACCGTGGGCCTCATGGAGTGTGACGTCGTCGACGAGAAGGAGTCGCTCGTCGCTCGCGTCACCAGCACCTGCATGACCCTGCGCGGCGAGCAGGCTGAGGGCCGCTAGCCGTGACCGAGGTGGCCGCGATCGCGCTGGCGCTCGTCGTCTTCGGAACGGCAGTCGTCGCCGCGCTCAGAGCTGGAGCGTGGCGGTGATGGACCCGCGCCCCGTGGAACGCAAGCTCGCCGCCATCCTGAGCGCCGACGTGGAAGGCTACAGCCGCCTCATGGGCCAGGACGAAGTGGCCACGGTCCGGACCATCACGGCGTACCGCGAGGCGATCGGCTCGACCGTGGCCCGGCACGCCGGCCGGGTCGTCGATGCGCCGGGCGATAACGTCCTCGCCGAGTTCGCGAGCGTGGTGGACGCCGTCCAGTGCGCCGTGGAGATCCAGCGCGAGCTCCAGACCCGGAACGCCGCGCTGCCCGCCTCGCACCACATGCGGTTCCGCATCGGCATCAACCTCGGCGATGTGATCGTCGAAGGCGAGCGCCTCTACGGCGACGGGGTCAACATCGCTGCCCGCATGGAGAGCCTGGCCGAGGGCGGCGGCATCTGCCTGTCCGGCACGGCCTACGACCAGGTCGAGGGCAAGCTCGCCATTGGCTACGAGTACCTCGGCGAGCACACCGTCAAGAACATCGCCCGACCGGTGCGCGTGTACCGGCTCCGGCTCGAGCCGGGCGCCTCGTCCCCGACGTCGCGCGGATCCAGGGGCGGCTCGCGCCGACGGATGTATGCGGTGGCCGCGACGGTCGCGGCCGTGCTGGTCGTCCTTGGCGCCGGTGGGTGGGCAGGCTGGCTCTGGCTCGGCGGTGCGGCCTCGCCGCCCAGACTGGCCCTGCCCGATCGGCCGTCAGTGGCGGTGCTGCCGTTCGCCAACCTGAGCCAGGATCCGTCCCAGGAGTACTTCAGCGACGGAGTCACCGAGGATCTCATCACCGGGCTCTCGAAGGTCTCGGGGCTCTTCGTCATCGCCCGGAACTCCGTCTTCACCTACAAGGGAAGGGCGGTCAGGGTGGGGGAGGTCGGACGCGATCTCGGCGTGCGCTACGTTCTGGAGGGAAGCGTCCAGCGGGCGGGCGACCGCGTGCGGATCACCGCGCAGCTCGTGGATGCGACCACGGGATACCACGTCTGGGCTGACCGCTACGACCGGGAGGTCCGCGACATCTTTGCCGTCCAGGACGACGTGACGCAGCACATCGTCGGGGCCCTGGCCGTGAAACTGACTGAAGGCGAGCGGGGACGCCTGGGGCGGGTACCCACCGACAATCCCGAGGCCTACGATGTCGTGCTCCAGGGGCGGGGTGTCCTCAGGCGCACGACCCGCGAGGGCAACGCCGAGGCGCGACGGCTGTTCGTGAGGGCCCTCGACCTGGATCCGGAGTACGCCAGGGCTCACGCCGGGTTGGGGTGGGCCCACCTGCAGAGCTGGCAGTTCTTTTGGAGCACGGACCCGGAGAGCCTGGAGCGGGCGCGGGAGCTTGCCCAGCGGGCGCTCAGGCTCGATGACACCCTGGCTGATGCCCACCGTCTGCTCGCCCAGATCGATCTGTGGAAGAAGGAGCACGACGCTGCGATCGCGCAGGCCCAGAGAAGCCTCGCGCTCGCGCCGAGCGACGCCGACGGCTACGAGACCCTGGCCGAGGTGCTGGCCTGGGCAGGCCGGGCCGAGGAGAGCCTGAGGTTCATCCGTCAGGCCATCCGGCTCAATCCGCGCTACCCCTTTGTCTATCTGTGGACGCTCGGCCACGCCCAGTTCGTGGC
>JBOHPM010000653.1:0-2106 GCA_050731715.1 Candidatus Rokuibacteriota bacterium | reverse complement strand
AGGCCACCCTCATCAGGCGGCCGCAAGGGAAGATTGTCTTTCAGGAAGGGATGCTGATGGTCATCCAGCCCAACGTGGTCACCGCTGACGGCTCGCGGGGCCTCCAGGTCGGCAACCTGGTAGAGATCACCCGCACCGGCGCCCGTCCGCTTCAGGCCTATCCCATGAAGTTCATCCGGATCTGAGGCGCGAGCGCGCGCCCGGCCCTAGGCCACACGGTAGCGCCGGATCATCGCCTCGTCGAGCACGAGGCCAAAGCCGGGGTCCGCGGGCAGTTCGATCACGCCGTCCTTGGCGTCGGGGCGGTTGGTCCACATGGCCTGCCAGACCGGATCGCGCTCGGGGTCGGCGAAGCACTCGACGTAGGTGCCGTGGGCCACCGCGGCCAGCAAGTGTCGGGCAATCTGGGGCTCCTCGTGATGGGCCATCTGCACGCCGGCCACACCGCAGAGCGCCGCGGCCCGGCGCCACTCGGTGACGCCGCCGCCCTCCGAGGCGTCGAAGTTCACGAGGTCGACGGCGCCCGCCTCGAGGAGGCGGCGCACCCCGTGGCTGGTGATCTCGCTCTGGCCGGCGGTGATGGGGATGCGGGTCGCCGCCCGCACCCGTGCCATCAGGGCGGCGTCGTCGTGCCAGTGGCAGGGCTCCTCGAACCATCGGATCTCCAGAGGCTCGACGAGCCGGGCGAAGCGCACCGCCTCGGCCACCGACCATCCGCGGTTGGCGTCCACGGCGAGGACGAAGTCCGGACCCGCGGCCCGGCGCGCGGCCTCGACCCGCCGGGCGTCCTCCTCGGGGGCGAGCCCACCCACCTTGAACTTGCACCCGGCCATCCCGGCCCGGCGATAGCCTTCCATCTCGGCGCCGATGTCCGCGAGGGTCTTGCCCGGCATGTAGTAGCCGCCGATGGTGATGATGGGCAGCTGCCGGCGGTGGCCGCCGAGCAGCGCGCACACGCTCTGGCCGAGGGCCTTGCCGGCCAGGTCCCAGACCGCGCAGTCGAGACAGGCGATGGCCTCGAGCAGCGTCTTCCGATCACGGCTGGCGTGGGTGAGGGTGAAGAGGCGCTCCCAGATCCGCTCACCCTCGAAGATGGACAGTCCGCGCACGCGCGGGGCCAGCACCTCCCCGATCAGCCGGACGATCTCCGGGCCGTGCTCGCGATTGTCGCCGTTGTAGACCTCGCTGACCAGGCCCTCCTCGGTGCGCATCCGGGTGACCACGGTGGAGCGCTTGAGGACGGCGTAGGTGCTGCCCCCGAAGTTACGGGTCAGCGGGATATCGACGGCGAGGGCGTCGACGCTGTGGATGCGCATGGTGGTGTCCACGCTCAGGCCAGGGGCCGGGCGCTGATCAGGATGAACGCGACCAGGCAGGGCTGACCGCTGCGGTTGCTCCACGCGTGGTTGGTGCCCCGCTGCACGAGGCAGTCGCCCGCCGTGAGGAGCGTCTCGCCCGCATCCATCAGGGCCCAGATCTCGCCCGTGAGGACGATCGCATAGTCGACGGTGGACGTCTTGTGCATTCCGGGGTGACGCGAGGCGTCGGGGTCCAGTGCATGGCCCGCGCCCATCGCCGCGAATGCCGCGTTGCGGTCGAAGCCGCCCAGGGTCTTGTCGGGCGGGAACTCGACGACACGCAAGATGGAGCCGCCCATGGGGGGCTCCAGCACCACCGGGCGCGCGGCGGCGTCGGCGTGGCCCTCATTGCTGGCCGGGGTGGCGTCCGTCACCCAGAGATTCGTGAGACCGAAATCTGTGCGGCCCGGAATCGTGAGGACGTGAGGCGACGGGCCGTCACTCACGATCACGGACCGGCCCCTGGCATCGTGGCCCGTCACCACACGCCGGATTGGCTTCAGCATGAGAGGTCTCCTGTCGGCAACGGACGTCACGCCCACGGCGTGGAGGCCAGGCGGAAGAAACGGGTGGCGTTCTCCCACATCAGCTTCTGCATCGCCGGCTCGCCCAGCGTCCGCCGCCAGTCGATGACGGTGTCGGCATGGTCGGGGAAGATGGTCTCCGGGTGCGGATAGTCCGACTCGAACATGAGCACGTGGTCCCCGATGAGGTCGATGACCGCCCGGGTCATCTCCACGCCCTCGGA
>JBOHPM010000652.1:0-2107 GCA_050731715.1 Candidatus Rokuibacteriota bacterium | reverse complement strand
GCCACGCGGCGCGCCTCACCGGGCTGGCCCCTGGCCTGGACGCTCGAAGGCCGCCACGGGATCCGCGCCCAGCGCGTGGCACTGCCGGCAGTTCACCCGCGTGGGGTGCGACGTCCGGATCTCCGCGACGGCGCCCGGTCCGCCATGACACGCCAGACAGTTCTCGCGCATGTGCAGGGCGTGCGGAATAGGCGGCGGGCTTCCCGGCAGAGCGGCCCGCCGGATGCTTGGCGGTGCCGTCGTCGTCCACGCGGTGGCCCGGAAGAGGCTCTTCGTGGTCTCCGGCACGTGGCACTGGCGGCAGCTCACCAGCTCCGGATGCGGCACCACCGGGGCATAGGCGCCGAGCTTCGGCGCCCAGCCGCCGTCGGCGTGACAGGACAGGCACGCCTTGCCGCCGGCCTGCGCATCCTCGACGTGATGCGGGATGACGGGCGGGGCGCCGGGGTAGGCCCGCCGCGCGTAGAACACGGCCAGCCGCCGTCGGGTGTTCGGCTCCGCCGGCATCGCCGCGTAGTCGAGCGCCCGGTCCTGCCGGCGAAAGACGCCGGCCTCGAAGGGGATCGCGGGCGTGGGCTCGGCCCGCACGGGCAGCAGCAGGGCGTCGCGCTCGCCCGCGCGCAGGACGGTGCCGACGACGGCGACGAGCGCGGCCATCAGCACGACGGCCAGCCCGATGAGGACCAGCCGCGACCGTCTCACGCGCGCTCCACCTTGACCGCGCACTTCTTGTAGTCGGGCTGGAACGAGATCGGGCAGAAGGCGTCGAGGGTGAGCTCGTTGATCAGCATGCCCTCGTCGAAGAACGGCACGAAGACCTGGCCCTCGGGCGGCCGGCCGCGGCCGTCGATCTGGGCGGGGAACGTCAGGCTCCCGCGCCGGGTGGTGAGCCGCACCGCGTCCCCGTTGCGGATACCCAGGCGGCGGGCGTCGTTGGGATGCAGCTCGACGTAGGCGTGCGGCACCGCCTGGTGGAGGATCGGCACGCGCCGGGTCATCGAGCCGCTGTGCCAGTGCTCCACGACCCGGCCCGTGTTGAGCCAGAACGGGTAGGCGGCGTCGGGGACCTCGGGCGGCGGCTCGTAGGGCCGGAACCAGATCCAGGCGCGCCGGTCGGGCTTGCCGTAGAAGTCGAACGCGCCCTTGGTGGCGGCCGGGTCGTACTGCGCATTGAAGCGCCACTTCGTTTCCTTGCCCTTGACGAAGGGCCAGATCACGCCAGGCCGCCGGCGCAGCTCCTCGTAGGAGGCCATCTCGTGCTCGGGACCCGCCTGGAAGCGCGTGTACTCCTTCCAGATCTCCGGGATGTGCGTCTCCTCGGTCCACGGGAACAGCTTCCCGTGACCCAGGCGGCGCGCCACCTCGATCATCTGCCAGCCGTCGCTCATCGCCTCGCCGGGAGGCTTGAGCATCCGCTCGAAGTGCTGGGTCCGGCGCTCGGAGTTGCCGAACATCCCCTCGCGCTCGATCCACATCGCCGAGGGCAGGATCACGTCGGCCACGTCGGTGGTGGGGGTGGGATAGACGTCGGAGACGACGATGAAGCGCCCGTCCTTCTTCGCCCCGTCGCGGTAGCGGCGGAGCTTGGGCATCGTGACCATCGGGTTGGTGACCTGGATCCACAGGAAGCGGATGTCGCCGCGGTCGAGCGCCCGGAACATCTCCACCGTGTGATAGGTGGGCTTGTCGGGGATCCGCTCGACCGGCACCCCCCAGATCTCGGCGGCCAGCTTGCGGTCCTTCTCGCTGGTGACGTCGCCGTGGGGCAGGCGGTGGGTCAGCGTGCCCACCTCGCGCACGGTGCCGCAGGCGCTCGGCTGGCCCGTGAGCGAGAAGGGGCTGTTGCCGGGGGTGGCGATCTTGCCGACCAGCAGGTGGATGTCGTAGATCAGGTTGTTGATCCACGTGCCCCGCGTGTGCTGGTTGAATCCCATGCACCAGAGGCTCATCACCTTCTTCTTGGGGTCGCCGTAGAGCGAGGCCAGGTAGCGGATGTCGCGGGCCGGCACGCCGGAGAGGCGCTCGACCTTCTCCGGGGTGTACTCGTCGAGCAGCGCCCGGTAGCGCTGGAAGTCGATCGTCTTCGGCTCGTCCTTGAAGGCGAACT
>JBOHPM010000651.1:0-2111 GCA_050731715.1 Candidatus Rokuibacteriota bacterium | reverse complement strand
CGCAAGGCCATTACCGATGCTCAGATCTTGGCCGCCTGCGACCTCGTCCGCCGTCACGGCATCCCCAACCTCAAGACCTATTTCATGATCGGTCAGCCCACCGAGACCGCCGAGGACGTGGAGGCCATCGCCGACCTGGCTCACCGGATGCTCGAGCGCCTGCGCGTGCTGGACCCGACCGGCCGCCCCTTCGGCCGGCTGACGCTGTCGATCTCGTCGTTCGTCCCTAAGCCGTGGACCCCCTTCCAGTGGGCGGCCTTCGACGGTGCAGACTCGCTCCAGCAGAAGCTGGAGATCATCAAGCGCGGGGTCCGTCGCTTCTCGAATGTCCGGGTGTTGCACGAGAATCCCCGGGAGGCGGCGCTGCAGGCCCTGCTGGCCCGGGGTGACCGCCGCGTGGGCGACCTGGTGGAATTGGCGGCGCGGCTGGACGGGGACTGGCGCAAGGCGTTGCGCGAGTGGGACGGCGACATCGGCTTTTACACCACGCGGGTCCGTGATCTCGACGAACAGCTGCCGTGGGACCATTTCGAGGTCGGAGTCAAAAAGGCGGGACTGATCCGCGAGTGGGAGCGGGCCGTGGCCGAGACGGCCGTGCTTCCCGTCGCCTAGGAGGAGGGCGATGGAACACACCCCACCTGGCTTCTGCATGCTCTACACGTTCTTCACGGCGCGGCCCTCGTGGTCGGTGTTGGCCAAGGCGGACAAGAGCCGCGCCATCGCCGAGTACCTGGCCACGATCGACGACTTCAAGGGGCGCGTGACCATCCGGCCCTACTCGACCGTCGGGCTCCGGCGCGACACCGACTTCCTGCTCTGGCTGATCTCCCGTGAGCTGGAGCCGATTCGCGAGCTCACCCAGGGCCTTCGGGCTACCAGTCTGGCGCCGCATCTGGACAACACGTACACCTACCTGGCCGTGACCCGCGAGTCGCAGTACGTCAAGGCTCACCCTGACGACGAGACGCCGGTCACGATGCAGCCCGGGCAGTCGAAGTACCTCTTCGTCTACCCCTTCGTGAAAACGCGGGAATGGTACCTGCTGCCCATGGACGAACGGCGCCGCATGATGGCCGAGCACATCCGGACCGGACACCGCTTCCCGGCCATCCGGATCAACACCGCCTACTCCTTCGGCCTCGACGACCAGGATTTCGTGGTGGCCTTCGAGGGCGACGACCCCAAGGAGTTCGTGACCCTCCTCATGCAGCTCCGAGAGACCGAGGCCAGCCGGTACACCGTCCGGGACACGCCCCAGCACACGTGTGCCCGGCAGCCTCTCGAGGAGATTCTGCAATCGCTGGGCTGATCGGCGACGCCCTCGGGCGCCCGCTGCGCAATCTCCGCCTGTCGGTGACGGACCGCTGCAACCTCCGTTGCCAGTACTGCATGCCCGAGGAGGACTATCTCTGGCTGCCCCGCGAGCAGCTGCTCAACTTCGAGGAGATCAGCCGCCTGGTCGACGTGTTCCTGGCTCTGGGGGTGGACAAGGTCCGCCTGACGGGTGGCGAGCCACTGCTGCGCCGCGATCTGGCCGCGCTCGTGGGACTGCTTGCCGCCAAGCCCGGGCTGCGTGACCTGGCCATCACCACCAACGGTGTGCTGCTGGCCGGTCAGGCGGCGAGCCTCCGTACCGCCGGGCTCCACCGGGTGACCGTGAGTCTCGATACGCTGCGCTCCGAGCGTTTTGCCGCCTTGACCCGGCGCGACACGCTGCCCCGGGTCCTCGAGGGCATTGCCGCCGTCTCCCGCGTCGGCTTCACGGCCACCAAGCTGGACACGGTCGTCATGCGGGGGGTCAACGACGATGAGCTCGCGGACCTCGTCGAGTTCGGCAAGGGAGTGCCGGCCGAGGTGCGCTTCATCGAGTACATGGACGTGGGGGGCGCGACCCGGTGGGCGATGGACAAGGTCACGTCGCGGGCGGAGATGCTCGACCGGCTGAGCCGCCGATACGGTCGGATCGAGCCCGTGGTGGAGCCCGATAGCACCGCGCCGGCCGAACGGTTTCGCCTCTCCGATGGGACGGTGTTCGGGATCATCGCCTCGACGACGGCGCCCTTCTGTCGCTCCTGCGATCGCAGCCGGCTGACCGCCGACGGGATGTGGTA
>JBOHPM010000650.1:0-2116 GCA_050731715.1 Candidatus Rokuibacteriota bacterium | reverse complement strand
GGCGGCATTCACCTGCGGACGGCGGGGGGGCCGGGCGCCGAGTTCGTGATGAGCCTGCCGGCGCGAGGCTGACCGTCGATCCCTTCTTCGCGATCCTGCACACGATTGCCGAAACGGTCAGCCGGAGCCTGGACGTTGACGAGGTGGTGCGGACGGCGGTGGAGGCGCTGACCAAGGTCACCGGCCACGAGGTCTCCAGCCTGCACCTCATCTCCGACGATGGGCAGTACCTCGTGCTCCAGGGTGACCGGGGCCTGTCGCCCCCGCTGCGCGAGGTGAACCGTCGGCTGCCCGTGGGCGAGGGGCTGATCGGCAAGGTCGCCGTGAGCGGGCAGGCCGTCTGCATCCCCGACGTCATGGCGGCCCCCGAGCTGTTTCCGCCCGCCCGGGGCGCCGTCCGTTCCGCCCGGATGCGGGGCTTCGTCTGCGTGCCCATTCGCAGCCGCGGTCGCATCCTGGGGACGCTGTCGCTCGGCCGTCGCACCGCGGAGCCCTTCGACGAGCGCGAGGTGGCCCTGGTGCAGGCCACGGCCCATCAGATCGGCATCGCCGTCGACAACGCCCGGCTCTACTCGGAAACGTGCCGGCAGCTCGACGAGCTGAAGCTGACGCAGAGCCAGCTGATCCACGCGGAGAAACTGTCGGCGGTGGGGGAGCTCGCCTCCGGCGTGGCGCACGAGATCAACAATCCGCTGACGACGATCCTGGGCCAGGCCCACCTGCTGGCCAGCGCCGGTGACCTGCCCCCGTCGGTTCGTGACCGGGCGCTGATCATCTCGGAGGAGACCGCGCGGGCGGCCCGGATCGTGCAGAACCTGTTAACCTTCGCCCGCCACACGGCCCCCGAGCGCCGCCCGTGTGTGCTGGTCGACCAGGTGAAGCGGGTGCTCGACCTCAAGGCCTATCAGCTGGAGCAGGACGATATCCAGGTGCTGACCGACCTGGGACCCTGCCCGGTGGTGTACGCCGACTCCAATCAGATCCAGCAGGTGCTGCTCAACCTGGTGCAGAACGCTCACCAGGCCATGGCCGGTCACGCCGGCAAACGGACGCTCACGTTGCGCGTGCGGGCCAGCAAGCAGTGGGCGGTGATCGAGGTGCTGGACACCGGCCCCGGTATCCATGCCAACGTCCTGCCGAAGATCTTCGACCCGTTCTTCACGACCAAGCCCGCAGGGCACGGCTGCGGCCTGGGCCTCAGCGTCTCCTACGGCATCGTGAGCGAGCATCGGGGCCGGCTGCGGGCCCAGAATCGCCCGGGAGGTGGGGCGGCCTTCGTCGTCGAGCTGCCGGTCGGCGAACCCCGGGACTGACGTCGGTCGTGCTGCGATCCGTCGGGGCCGCCCTGCTGGCCGCGGTCCTGGCTGCCGGATGCGGTGATGTGGGGGGACCGATTCTGGGCAGGCCGGCCCACCACCGGGAGCGGGGCTTCGCAAATCCGGGGGGCGCCCATGCGCCGGCCAGCGCGTGGGTGCGCATCCGCTTTTTTGTCACGCGGGTCTGGTCGAGCACGTTCACCCCACGCACGATCGAGCTCCCACGCGTCGCCAACGACGGGGGCGCTCTGCGCGACAACCGCACCCGGCCCACGGTGACCTGGGTCGGCCACGCGACCCTGCTCGTCCAGCTCGACGGGGTCAACGTGTTGACCGACCCCCAGTGGTCGAATCGGGCCAGTCCGGTGAGCTTCGGGGGTCCGCGGCGCGTCACCGCGCCCGGGGTGAGGCTCGAGGACCTGCCACCCATCCACCTCGTTCTCATCTCCCACGACCACTATGACCACCTCGACGTGGCCACGGTGAGGCGTCTGGCCGCCGACCACCGTCCGCGCTTCCTGGTGCCGCTCGGGCTCAAGGCGTGGTTCGCCGATCTCGGCATCACCGACGTGGAGGAGATGGACTGGTGGAAGCATCGCACCGAGCGCGGATTGATCGTCACCTGTGTGCCGGCCCAGCACTTCTCCGGTCGGGGTCTGTGGGATCGCAATCGCCGGCTGTGGAGCGGATGGACCGTGGCCGGCCGGCACCGCCGTCTGTTCTTCGCGGGGGACACGGCCTACAACTCCGGCATGTTCCAGGAGATCGGCCGGCGCCTGGGCCCGTTCGACCTGGCCGCG
>JBOHPM010000649.1:0-2123 GCA_050731715.1 Candidatus Rokuibacteriota bacterium | reverse complement strand
CACCGCTATTGGACCTTGGTCCAGTCAAGACCAGGACGCCCCGGTGCGATTCTCGGCGCTGGCCAACGGCTATCCACTCATCCTGAGCTTCTAATCGCGGCTACGCGTGACCGAAGTGCTCGTGCCAGGTCAGGCACCTCACGACCATGCAGGACGAGCTCGCGCACGGCCTCGTGGCGTGCCGTACACCTTCTCGCTCCACCCCGACCTGACCGTCCACCGGATTTATAACGGCTGGTGGTTCGTCGACCGACCAACGCTCGAGGAACACGACTTACGCGCGATCATGCAGAAGTGCCGTTCGGATTACGAATACGCACCGCCCCCGAAGACGTGATGCCGGAAGCGACCGGCCGCGGCATCCCCGTCCCCGGCACTCCCATGCACTCTCTTCGCAGATGTGAAGAACGATCTTGGCTTAATGGGATTCGAACCCGTGTTTGGTCGCGGCCACCTTTTCGCCAGATCTGGTCGGAGCTTGCGCTGCGCTTCGGACACACGAAGCCGGCGCGATTAAACACGCAGCACGGCTCGACGGGCTACGGCCCCCCTAATGACACCAGGCCCGGCAGGTCCGGCTCTCCGAGAGCCCATCGAACGCCCGCGCGCGGGTGGCACGTGTTCGCGCCGACGCCGCGGCGTATCGGTCCGAGTACGTACACCGCAATGTCCCCCTTGTCCTCGGTGCCCCCGCGCCGCTATGCTCACCCGGAGAATAAAGGGGCCTAGGAATGGTCGCCCTTCGATCGCCTCGACTCGTCCCCTACGCCGTCGTGCCGGAACAGGCGCCCCCAGCAGGGCGTGCGCTGCGCGAGGCCGGTCCGACCGATGCGCCCAAACCGCGGCTCCTCGATCGGGTGCGCGAGGCTGTCCGAACCCGCCACTACGGCCGGCGCACTGAGAAAGCCTACGTCCACTGGATCAAGCGGTATATCTTCTTCAACGGTAAGCGCCATCCCGCCGAGATGGGCGCCGCCGAGGTAACCCGGTTCCTCACTTCCCTCGCCGTCCATCGCAAGGTCGCCGCCTCCACCCAGAACCAGGCGCTCGCCGCCCTTCTGTTCCTCTACCGCGAGGTCCTCGGTGCGGAGCTCCCTTGGCTCGACGACGTCGTGCGGGCCAAGCGGCCGCAGTACCTGCCCGTCGTGCTCACGCGCGACGAGGTCCGGTCAGTGCTCCAGCGCCTCGACGGCACGCCCCGCCTGATGACGCTGCTGCTGTACGGTGCGGGACTCCGTCTGCTCGAATGCTGTCATCTGCGGATCAAGGACGTCGACTTCTCGACGAACCAGATCGTGGTCCGTGACGGCAAGGGCCGCAAGGACCGCGTGACGATGCTGCCGGCCACCATCAAGGCCACCCTCGCCGCCCACATCGAGCGCGTGCGGGACCAGCACCAGACCGATCTGCGAATGGGCGCCGGCTGGGTCGAACTACCGGGCGCGCTGGGACGCAAGTACCCGCACGCCGGCCGTGAGTGGGGCTGGCAATGGGTGTTCCCCGCCACTCGGATGTACGTCGACCCAGTGACCAGCCAGCGCCGCCGCCATCACCTGCACGAGTCCGTCCTCCAGCGGGCGGTCAAGGACGCGGTCCGCGCCGCTAGCATCGCTAAGCGGGCGACGTGCCATACGTTCCGTCACTCCTTCGCCACCCACCTGCTCGAGGATGGTCACGACATCCGCACCGTCCAGGAACTGCTCGGCCACCGCGATGTCAGCACGACGATGATCTACACTCACGTACTCAACCGCGGCCCGGCCGGAGTCCGCAGCCCGGCCGACTGCATGTTCCTGTCGTGACATTTCGACCAGGCGATATCGAACACGCTGGGAACGACGTGGCGATACACTGCGGACCCTCGCAGTATATCCCGGCGCCCGGGACGTCGCTTCGCTTGGAACCCCGCGAAAACTCGGACCTTCGCTGTTCACCGACATCGCTTCGGCCGTGTTAAACCGACCGATGCCGTCGGATTACGCAGTTCAAGATAGATATAGTTCGCCGCACGGCGATCGATGTTGATGCGCGAGGGCAGCAACGGTCCAGGAGTCGTGAAGACGTCGAGCGACCGGCGGCGTAGAGGAGAGGCAAATCGGTCCATCCGAGACACGGGTAGGCGC
>JBOHPM010000648.1:0-2125 GCA_050731715.1 Candidatus Rokuibacteriota bacterium | reverse complement strand
CCGGTTCACGATGGTGGCCGTGAAGGAGGCGGTGCTCCCCTTCGCCCGCTTCTCCGGGGTCGACCTCCTGCTCGGGCCGGAGATGAAGTCGACCGGGGAGGTGATGGGGCTCGCGCCCACGTTCGAGGCGGCCTTCGCGAAGGCCCAGGCGGGGGCGGGGCCGGGGCTGCCCAGCGCCGGCCGCGCCTTCCTGTCCGTCAGGGACGCGGACAAGGGCGCGATTGTCAGTGTCGGCAAGTCCTTGTATGATATGGGCTTCGAGTTGATCGCCACTCGGGGGACGGCCGCCAGCCTGGCTGCCGCCGGCCTCCCCGTGGAGCCGATCAACAAGGTGCTCGAGGGCCCCCCCCACGTCGTCGACGCGATCGAGGCCGGCGCGGTCGCCCTGGTCATCAACACGACGGAGGGGGACCGGTCGATCGCGGACTCCTATACGATCCGACGATCGGCCCTGCTCTTCCAGGTGCCGTACTTCACGACCGTCGCCGGCGCGCGCGCGGCGGTCAGCGCCATCGGGGCCCTCCGCCGCGGCGAGCTGGCGGTTCGGCCGCTTCAGGACATCCCGGCAGCCTAGGAGCCCGTCCCGGTAAAGGGGACGAGGAGGTGGAAGGTGATGGATCGAGCGGCGCGCATCAGCGCTCCTGAGGTGATTGGGGCAAGCTCGGGCGCCGGTCGTTGACGTCCGCGTGTGCTGACGCGGGGGACTGGGACCACGCCCCGTGGGCTACGCCGAGGCCCACCGCCCGCAGCCGAACAGCTTGAGGAGATTGTGCACCGTACAGACCAGCGTCCACTCCGCCCGGGCCTTCTCGAGGCCCCGCAGCAGCACGCCGCGGAAGCCCCGGGCCTGCTTGACCTGGCCGAACACCGGCTCGACCGTGATCTTGCGCAAGGCGTAGCGGGCCCGGCCCCGTATGGTCAGCAGCCTCCGCGCCATCCGCTGCCGGCGGGTCAGGCCGTTCGGGATGCGGCCACGCGGGGCCGGGAGCCAGAGGTCCGTGTGCTTCTGTCGGGTGCTGGGGATGAACGCCGCGATGCCCTTGCGCTCGAGGAACTGGAGGTTGTCGTCCGAGCTGTAGCCCGCGTCCGCGGAGACCTCCCTCGGCTTGCGCCGCAGGTGCTGCCGAATCTGCTCGACCAGGCCTGGCAGGTGCTCCACGTCCGCCGCCCCCGGCGTCAGCTCGCAGGCGACGATGACTTGGGCTTCGGCATCCACGGCCGCCTGCGCGTTGTAGCCCTGGAGGAACCCGTCCCGGGTCTTCTGGATGCGCGACTCGGGGTCGGTGAAGTTGCGCTGGGCTTTGTCGGGCACCGTCGCCGTGTGCGGATCCTTCCCCGCGGCCTGGGCCTGCTCGCGGGCCTCGGCCTCCAGCGCCGCCTTCGCGTGGCGGATCGCCGCCAGCCGCTGCTGCTTGGTGCGCAGGTGATCCGGCAACTCGTCGCCGCGGACCTCCTCGCCCAGCCGCCGGTCGTCGGCCGCATCCTCGGCTTCGGCCCGGTCCAGCATCTTCTGGACCTCGGCCTGGATGGCCTGCTCCAGCTCCGGCTCCCGCGTCTTCATGCGGCCATAGCTCATCGCCTTGTGCTTCGAGGCATTGGCCTTGAGTTTCGTCCCGTCCAGCGCCACGTGCCCCAGCGTCACCAGGCCCGCCTTCCGGCACAGCCGCAACACCTGGCGGAAGAGCCCGGCCAGGGCCCTCAGGTGCCGGCGCCGGAACGTGGCGATCGTCCGAAAGTCCGGCCGCTGCAGCCCCGTCACCGCCATGACGTCCACGCGCTGCTCACAGGCTCGGGCGATCCGCCGCGAGGCGTAGATGCCCTGGCTGTACGCGTAGAGCAGCAGCGCCGTCATCATCGCCGGGTGGTAGGGCGGGTAGCCCCGCTCCTCCAGGTAGGTGTCCAGGATCGCCGAGAGGTCCAGCGTCTCGCGCACCAGGTCCCGAATGAAGTGCGCCAGGTGCCCCTCCGGCACGAACTCGTCGAGCGAGGGCGGCAAGAGCCACCGCTGCTCGACATGCCATTCACGAAAGGTCTTGCTCATGCGTGCCATCAGATCATATCGGCCCGCTGAGGTCGATCCCCTTTCCAGCTCGCCCGATACGATTACCGGGACGGGCTCCTAGCC
>JBOHPM010000647.1:0-2125 GCA_050731715.1 Candidatus Rokuibacteriota bacterium | reverse complement strand
AGTGCGGGATTTCGTCGCGGTCGACGACTGCGGCGTCCGCATCAGCCCGCTGCTCGTGCGCGGCCAGGTGCACGGCGGGCTGGCCCAGGGAATCGCCCAGGCGCTGCTCGAGGAGGTCGTCTACGACGGGAGCGGCCAGCTCCTCACGGGGACGCTCATGGACTACGCGGTGCCCCGGGCCGACGACCTGCCGTCGTTCGTCACCGATCAGACGGTGACGCCGACGCCTCACAATCCGATGGGGGCCAAGGGCATCGGGGAAGCGGCGACCATCGGCTCCACGCCGGCCATTGTCAACGCGGTGGTCGATGCGCTCCGGCCCCTGGGCGTGAAGCATCTCGACATGCCGTTGCGCGGCGAGCGGGTGTGGCGGGCCATGCAACGCGACGGCGCCCGCTGACCGCCAATGCCAGGGCCGGCCTGCTGCCTCGGTGACGGCGCCACCCGCCGCGCCTTCCTGGGCTCGCTGCTCGGCGCCGTGGCCGCGGCCTGCGTCGGCCCCACGGCGGCCGGCTCGGCCCGCCGCGAGCGCGACCTCATGGCCCAGGCCGCGGACCTCGTGGCCTCCGCCCCCACGATCGACCTCCACGCCCATCCCGGCGCCTTCACCCGTCAGAGCACCGGTCAGCTGCCCACGGCCGCGCTGGAGGACATGCAGGCCGGGGGCGTCGACGCCGCCTTCTTCAGCGTGGTGACGGACGGCCCGGTCATCCGCCGCGAGCCGGGAGGCATCCGAAACTTCCGGGAGCCGCGCGAGGGCGAGCTGTACCGCTCGGCGCTCGGACAGGCCGAGCGGGTCCGCCGGCGCGCCCAGGAGGGCCGGCTCAAGCTCCTGCTCGAGCCCGGCGACGTGGCGGTGGCCCGCGGCCTGCGGGTGCCCGGCGCGCTCCTGGCCCTGGAGGGCGGCGACGCGCTCGAAGGGATGGTGGCCCGGGTTCGGGAGTTCCACGCGCTCGGCGTGCGCTCGATCCAGCTCATGCATTACCGCATCAACGAACTGGGGGACATCCAGACCGCGCCGCCCCGGCACGCCGGGCTCACGCCGCGCGGCCACGACGTGCTGGCCGAGATGAACCGGCTCGGGATCGTGGTCGACGGCGCGCATGCGTCGCCCGCGACTCTGCACGGCATCCTGGCGGCGTCGCGAACGCCGATCATCATCTCGCACACCGGGCCGGCCGCGCTGCGCCCGTACGCACGGCATCTCTCTGACGACCTCATCCGGGTGGTCGCCGCCCGCGCTGGGGTCATCGGCGTCTGGCCTTTGTCGCGAACGGGCCCGGGGCCGCTGGACCAGATGCTGGTGGACATCGACCACGTCCGCCGCCTGGTGGGCATCGAGCACGTCGGGATCGGCACCGACATGGAGGGGCTGTCGCAGCTCACCGTGATGCCGACCTACCGCCACTTCACGCCGCTACCCGCCGCCCTGCTGGCCCGGGGCTACGGCGAGACGGAGCTGGGCCAGCTGCTCGGGGGAAACCTGATGCGCGTGTTCGAGGCGGCGACTGCAGCCCGCGCCTGAGCGACCGCCTATAGTAGGCTCCTGCCCCGGGCGCCGGGGACGGGCCGATCACAACCAGCCGGAGAGGTCACATGGGTGAGGGGACGACGCGGCAGCTGGCCATCGGGCTCAGGCACGTGCGGACGGTCACGGTTACTGACGACATGACGCCGGCCCACCTGCGCAGCGAGCCGATCCGCGTGCTCTCCACCCCCGACATGATCCGGCTCATCGAGCAGACCGCCATCGAGGCGGTGAAGCCGTGCCTGGCCGAGGGGCAGGCCACGGTGGGCACGCGCGTGGACGTCGCCCACCTGGCGGCGACGCCCGTGGGGATGACGGTCACGATCACCGTCGAGCTCACCGAGATCGACCGCCGCCGGCTCGCCTTCCGCGTCGAGGTCCGCGACGAACTGGACGAGGCAGGCCGGGGCACCCACGAGCGCTTCATCGTCGACGGCGCCCAGCGGATGCCGAGGCTGCAAGACAAGGTGAACCGGTGGCAGGCCCGGGGAGGGAAGACCGGATGAAAGCGATCGTCTTCGCGGAGACGGGCGGTCCCGAGGTCCTGACCCTGGCCGACGTGCCCCGGCCGGACGTGCGGCCTGGCGGGGTGCTGAT
>JBOHPM010000646.1:0-2129 GCA_050731715.1 Candidatus Rokuibacteriota bacterium | reverse complement strand
CCCGGAACTACCACTGGAACGTGGTCGGCCCCCAGTTCAACGACCTGCACAAGTTCTTCGAGGGCCAGTACGAGGAGCTGAACGACATCGTGGACGAGGTGGCCGAGCGCGCCACCACGGTGGGCGGCAAGGCCCTGGGGACCCTGATCGAGTTCACCAAGACGACCCGGCTACGGGAGCAGGCCCGTGAGTATCCGGACGCCCGGGGGATGATCGGCGACCTGCTGGCCGACCACGAGACCGTCATTCGCCAGCTCCGGGCCGATGCGGTCACGGTCATGGACAAGCACGGTGACGCCGGCACCAACGACTTCCTCACCGGGCTGATGGAGCAGCACGAAAAGATGGCCTGGATGCTCCGCTCGTTCCTGGCCGGCTAGCGGCGGCGACCGAACGTTGGGAGGGTCGTCGCACGTCATGAAGCCGATCGCCAGCCCGCCGCTCCGGTGAAGGCGGGTCGCAGGCCCAGCAGCAAGAGCAGGAGCCCGACCGACAACATGGTGGCCGCGATGGGGCACCACACTGTTGTTCACGGCGTACACCCCGAGCGTGGCGAAGGCCAGGATGGACGGGTACAGGTAGGCGTACGGGATACGCCAGCCGATCGGTGGTCGGCGTCACTTGGCCGGCGCTTTTCCCATCCGCCTACCAGAAGGCGCGGAGCTCGTACAGCCGGTGTGCGACGTTCACCGCGGCGCTTCGCGCGCCAGCTCGGCGCCCTCCGGAAGGAACCTCAGCGAGGCGGCGTTCATGCAGTAACGCAGTCCGGTGGGCCGCGGCCCGTCCGGGAACACGTGGCCCAGGTGGCCGTCACAGCGGCGGCAGCGAATCTCCACCCGCTCCATCCCGTGGCTCTGGTCGCGAATGGTGCGCACATGCTCCGGATCGAAGGGCTCGAAGAAGCTCGGCCAGCCGGTGCCCGATTCGAACTTGGTGCGTGAGCGAAACAGGGGCAGGGCGCAGAGCCGGCACGCGTAGACACCGTCCTGCTTGTTGTCGAGCAGGCCGCCGCAGAAGGGGCGCTCCGTGCCGTGATCGAGCAGCACCCACCGCTCCTCGGCCGAGAGGTCCCGGGCCAGGCGCTCGCGATCGGCGGGGGCCAGCGGGCCGAGGTCGAAGCCGGTGGCCGAGCGCGTGCTCATGAGTGATCCCTCCGCAGGCAGCGTTCGACGGCGTCGGCGAGCGCGTCGGCGCGCTCGTCCAGGTCATGTTCCGTCAGGTTGGCGATGGGATGGGGCGTGTCCACGAAGGGGTAACCGGGCTTGCCCCAGCTGAGTGCCATGGCCTCGCCGGTGGGGCGGAAGGGCGTGGTGACGATGGCCACGGCGGGGACGCCTTGCTGCTCCATCAGGATCGCGTCGAGCACACTGCTCGAGCTGCAGGACCCTCAGTCACCGATGCCCGAGATGACCAGGTCCGCCTGGCTCCGCAGCGCGCGGATCGCGGCCGTGTCGATCTCGTGGCTAGGCGAGCGCTTGCGATTGGTCAGGGCCACGGTGATGCCGTGGCGCCGGGCCAGGCGCTCGGCGAGCTTGCCCAGCAACGTGTCCGAGTTGAACTTCGTGTTGTCCACGAGGCCCAGGCGCAGACCGCTCAGGGTCGTGGGCCGCTTGGCCACCTCGATCGGGCGCGCCACGGGCCCGGACGTCGGATCGAAGAGCGTCATGTCGGCCTCCCGGTTCCGATGACCGTGGTCACCGCGCGTGTCCACTTGTTGCCCCAGCCGGGCAGGCACGCCGACCAGCTCCCCGCCTGCCCACCTGCACAGACGATGAGGATGTCCTCGGCCCGCTCGAACAGGTGGCGCCAGGTCGTCTCGTCGGCGGCCTCCACCGGTCCGGGCAGGCGGGCGGCGCGCTTGAAGTCGGCGACGCGACGGCGGGTGTGCTCGACGAGGAACTGCTGCACCTGCTTGCGGCTCCAGGCCGCCGCGCGCAGGACCTCGGCGTGCTCGCCGGCCAGGACGACGAGGGCCTCGTTGAAGCCCTTCACGTTGGGCGACCCGAGGTTGCCCAGGGCATCGGCGAAACACCGGAGCAGCGGCTCCGGCTCCGCGGCCAGCTGGTTGTAGACCTGGTACAGGCTGTTTGAGGCGTAGACGGTGACGGCGCTGTCCTCCGCCCGCAGGC
>JBOHPM010000645.1:0-2139 GCA_050731715.1 Candidatus Rokuibacteriota bacterium | reverse complement strand
TTTCTGGGTGACCCGATTCGTGAGCTTCGACCAGAATGACGTGTGCTGGCCTTTGAGATTGACGTTGTACCGCTGCCGATTGGGGCGGTATAGATAGCGCCGGTCTTCGGCCAACAGATTCCGGCTCCCTCGGAGCGGTGCGGGCTGCACGAGGCTTCGCCCGCTCAGGCCCTCCGGCACAGCGGTTCCGGCGAGCTCCAACAGCGTGGGGAGGATGTCGACGTTGCTGCAGGGCTGCGCTTGAGCCGCCGCCAGGCTCGCGTGATGCTCCGGGGGGGCCCCGGCCGGCAGGCGCAACACCAGGGGTACGCGGATGAGGTCGTCGTGAAGTCTTCCGCCGTGATGGATGCGGGCGCGATCGTAGTCAAACCCCTCGCCGTGATCGGCGACAAAGCAAAGGATCGTCCGGTCCAGATCGACGAGGTTGAGCAGCGCCCCGAGCTGTTCCTCCATGTGGTGCGTCGAGGCGTCATAGATGGAGCGGAGCGCGGCGCGCTGCTCGGGCGCCAGGCCGGCCCACGTTCGCACCTTCGGGCCAAGGGGAAACCACTCGTCACGATCGGGAAACAGGTTCTGGTAGTACGCGCGGCTGGTTTCCCGGTAGTAATCGTGGGAAATATTCGTGTGAAACACGAGCAACCGCGGCGTTCGTCCACCCGGGGCCGCGAGAAGCTGGCGCGCCTGATCGAAGGGCTCCTCGTGCTTGGGATAATACTGATAGTGATCGAAGTCCTTGGGAAAGCCGGTGAACTCACGGAGGTTCGTGCTGTTGACGAGCGCGGTTCGGCGATAGCTCCCGGCCAGATAATGCCCGATCGTCGGCTGGCCCAGCGGCCGATCATGAGAGAAATACCCGTGGCGGGAGCTGTCAATGCCGGACAGGATGCTGGCACACGCGGGCAGGGTCCAGGACGCCGAGCTGAAACAACGATCGAAGGCGTAGAACGGTCGGAGTCTGTCGAAGAACGGCGAGCGGTACCCGGTCCTGGGCGCGAGCACAGCGTTGTCCTTCCGGTAGGTGTCGGCGACGATCAGCACCAGGTCGTACGGAGGTCGGGCCATCTATCGCTGCTCGGCCCGCAGGGTGAGGACCCGGGCATCGTGTGGGCACGACCTCCATTCTGGCTGTCGGCTCATGAACGCGACTCAGAGTACCTCAGGTGGTCACGCCAACGGGGCTTCGGCATCCTGATCGCGTTCAGTTGGTTGGAAGACGCTGGCCCGCCGGGCGCGGCTGGCCCGGGGCCTTGTCCCTTCCGACCGGCGGCGCCTTCGCCGGGGCGAGCGCCTTCTCGGCGGCGGCCCGCGCGTCCTGGGCCGCCCGGCGGGCGGCCTCGGCGTCCTTGCGCTGCGCCGCGGACATCTGCCCTTCGTGGGCGGCCAGGCGCTTAAGCGTGGCGTCCAGCGCCTGCTTCCTGCTGACGACGGCTCTGGCGAGCGGGTCGAGGTCCGCCGTCCACGGGGCGAGGGCTCGCTCATAGTCTTCTGCCTTGACCTGGTTCAGGAGGCTGGCGATCTGGGTCGTGACGGCGGCGCCGCTGGAGCCGCCGGCCGCCGGGGCGGTCGCGGGCGGGGGCGCGCCGGCCGAGGTCGCCTCGACGGCGCACCAGGGCACGGCGAGCAGGAGGAGCAGGGCGAGCGCCGGCACGGCGAGGACAGCGCGCATGAGCAACCTACTCTACCGCACAATCAAGCCCGCGTTGACACGCCCGGCGCCGGACCACTAAGGTCTCGCCGTGTCACAGCAGGTTCCCCTGACCGCCATCCTGATCCTGACCGGATTCGCTCTGGCGCTGACCATGCCGTCCAGCGCGAAGGCCGACGGCATGATGCTGGTGCAAGCCGGCGCCTTCTGGATGGGCCGGGATGGCGGAGCGCCGGACGAGGCGCCGGCCCACCGGGTCTTCGTGCGAGACTTCTGGATCGATCGGCACAAGGTGACGAATGCGGAGTTCGCGGCGTTCCTGGAGGCCACGGGCCTGATGGCTGCCGACGGCGAGCGCCGCTTCGATGCCGACGACGCCGACGCGCGGATCCACCGAGTCGGCGGCCGCTTCAGGCCCGACCCGGCGTACGAGCGCCACCCCGCCGTGGAAGTGTCCTGGTTCGGCGCACGGGATTACTGCGCCTGGAAGGGTC
>JBOHPM010000644.1:0-2140 GCA_050731715.1 Candidatus Rokuibacteriota bacterium | reverse complement strand
ATGGGCGGGCAGACGATGGTGGGCCGGCATGGCGGGTTCACCATGCACGGGCCGATGCTGATGGCGGGCAAGATCGATCCCAACACGAACTTCTCGTACCCGACGAACCGGCAGCTCATCGAGCCGACGGAAACCGAAGTCGAGGAGGAAGAGGGTGGCCGGGGGGAAGTCCACCGATTACCCGTGGTGCCTTACGCCTTCGCCTCCAAGTATTTCGGGCTTTTCAAGAACCGCGACGAGGGCGAGCCCCAGCTCGTCACCGACCAGGTCATGTACAACACGACCGGGGAGCCGGGCGCCGACTTCCACGCCATGATCAACGACGTCGTCCTGGCCCAGGCGGGCCTCCTGCGCGAGAACGAGGGATTCAACACCTATGCGATGCTCCGGTTCGATCTCCTCGATCGCCGGGAGCTCACGTTCAACGTGTCCGCACTCCTGAACTGGGGATTCCGGGTCGTGCGCGCCCCGGATCCCGACGACCACGAGCACCCCGGCGACAAGCGGCTCGACCGGCTGCGCTACGGCGCCGCCGCCAACGTCCGCTGGAAAGCGCTCGACGTCTACGGGGCGCTCATCTTCGATCTCCTCTATGGTCTGCCCGGCGAGCTGCGGCGAGAGTTCGACCGCTCCGCGGCCGGCCTCACGGTCCAGGCGGACTACCTCGCTCACGAGAAGGTGATGCTCTCCAGCCGCCTCGACCAGCTCTGGGCCGGCGGCCTCAAGGACGACAAGCGCGATGGCACGGTGCTCTCGTTGCAGGCGAAGTTCTACCCCTGGCAGAACATCGCATTCTTCATCCGGGACAGCGTGAACCTCCGGAGCACCGTGGAGGACAACGCGCTCAGGGGCTGGAGGAATCAGCTCTTGGTCGGCATCGACTGGGCTTTCTGATGGAGGCGCCTATGAGCCGGAAGACCTCTCTCGCGCTGGCCACCGCGGCGGCGCTGCTCGTGTTCGGTGTCTGGGTCTCGCACCCACCGCCGATCCGGGCCAATGGTGAGAAGGACGAGGACAAGGGCGGTCACGCGCACGTCCCCGCGCCACTCGAGTATGCGGATGTCCACGTGCCGCTGAGCGTGTGGACGGATTCGGCCATGATCGCGCGCGGCAAGGAGATCTACACTGCGAAGTGCGCGGTGTGTCACGGCGATACCGGCGACGGCAAGGGCCCGGCCGGCGCCGCGTTGCCGCTGAAGCCGTCCGACTTCCGCGACAAGGCCGGCGTGGCCGAGATGCGTGACAACTACTGGTTCTGGCGCGTGAGCGAGGGCGGGCAGGTGGAGCCCTTCAAGGGTAAGGGGTCGGCCATGCCGCCCTGGAAGGGGGAGCTCTCCGTTGAAGAGCGCTGGGCCGTCATGGCCTACCAGCACACCTTCTCAGGCCACGACGGCCCCCATGTGCCCTGGGAGCATCCTGAGAGTGTGCTCGTCGGCCGCGACATCTACGTCATGGCCTGCTTCCAGTGCCATGGGACCGAGGGGCGAGGCGACGGCACGGTGGGAGCGACGCTGTCCCCGCGGCGGGCGCCTCAGCCCCGCGACTTCACCAGCGCCGAGTTCAAGCTCCGCTCCACCCCGTCGGGCCAGTTGCCAATCACGGCTGACCTGTTCAGGACCGTGACCGAGGGCGTCCGGGGACCGCTGGGAGCGATGACGATCGGGCTCCGGGGGCACCGCATCATGCCCAGCTTCCGTCACATGCCCGAGGAGCAGAGGCTCGAGGTCATCGAGTACGTCAAGAGCCTGAACCGCGGATTCTGGGAACGCCGAGACATCAAGACGGTCACGGTGCCGGCCCCGCCACCCGTGACGCCCGAGCGCCTGGCTCGTGGCAAACAGCTCTACGCCGACGCCGAGTGCCTGGCCTGCCACGGCGCGGGCGGGCGGGGCGACGGCCCGTCGGCGCCGACCCTGAAGGACAACCGGGAGCTGCCCATCGCGGCCACGGATCTGACCCGGCCTGAGCGCTTCAAGAACGGCGGACGGCCAGAGGACATCTACCGGACCCTCGTGACCGGCCTGGCCGGGACGCCGATGCCGTCCTATGCGGACTCGCTGGAGCCCGAGCAGGCCTGGGACCTCGTGTACTACGTCTTGACGCTATCGAATGAACGCCGGCGTGCGGTTGAGGCCAGATG
>JBOHPM010000643.1:0-2147 GCA_050731715.1 Candidatus Rokuibacteriota bacterium | reverse complement strand
CAATCGCGATCATCGCCGGCGCCAGCCTCATGGCCGGCTGTTCCGAGTCGCCGAGCGACCGCATGGGCGAGCGCCCGGGCGATCGGACACCCGCAGCTTCACCGCGCACGACGACGCCGACACCGGCCCCCACGACCCCGCCGGCTAGCTCGCCGTCGCCGACGTCGCCATCGGGTGTCCCGCCGAGCCCGTCGGGCCGCAGCACGAAGTAGCAGATCAGGCGGGGTACGATTCCCCGCCGATCACCACCGTGGCGACCTTGGCCTCGGGAATCGGCGTGTCGACGTGGATCACGCCGGCAACGACGTCGATCCCGCGAACGATCCCGAGGCCGAGGGTCGCCCGCGTCGTGTCCAACAACCCGACCAGCGTCCCGTCCATCCCGCGCGTTCCCTCGCCCACTGCGAGCACGTCGCCCCCCGGTCCGCTCACACACACCTGGCTCAGGGCCAGGCCGACCCTGCGCGCTGACGCGAAGTAGTCGTCGAGCCGTTGCTGTCGGCGGGCGCGCCGCTCATCGACGCCCCGGGCGCGGGCGGCGGCCGCCGCGGGCACCCGCATTACCGCTGGCCGCGTCGTGGCCCCGTAGGCGGCCACGATATGTTCACACTCCGCCGACCGTTCCAGGCAGATCACCAGGTCGGGATCGGTCACTTCGATCTTGGCCTGCTTGAGCGTCCGCCCGAGGACGCCGCTGACGAGACCGCTGGTGTCGATGACGATGCGCGGGAACCTCGCGGCCCGCGCTTGGTCCAGCATGCGCCGCGTGCCGACGATCGCGCCTATCAGATTCCGGGGGGGCGAGGTCACTCCGACGAAGTGCAGCGCGATGACCTCGGCATCGGCCAGGCGCCCGAGCCGGTGGCGGACACGGCCCAGACCGATCGTCGTCGGCGGCCCGATCTCGGACTGTCCGAGGTCGGCGTCGATGACCGCGACGCGCAGCCGCCGGGCCAGCAGGGCGTTGGCGATCGCGGTGACCAGCGTGGTCTTTCCCGTGTCGCTCTCCCCCACCACCATCGTGACCCCGGCCCGGGCGGCGCGGCGTATCGCCCCCCGCCATTCGGGAGGCACCACCGGCAGCGCCGCCGCCACTACTCGAGCGCGCGCAGGGCGCGGTCCATCCGCGCCAGGCCTTCGCGGATCAGCTCGGCGCTCGTCGCGTACGACAGACGCACGTGAGCGTCCGACCCGAAGTCGAGGCCGGGGACCACGGCGACCCGGCCCTGGTCCAGCAGGAACCCGGTCACATCGGTGGAGGAGCCGAGCCGCTTGCCGTCGGGCGTCCGCCGGCCCTGGAGGCCGGCGATGTTGGGGAAGGCGTAGAAGGCACCCCGGGGCATCACGCAGCGAACACCGGGCAGCGCATTGAGCCCGGCGACGATGATCCGACGTCGGCGATCGAACTCCGCGGCCATCGTGGCCACCTCGTCCTGGGGACCGGTCAACGCCTCGACCGCCGCCCACTGGGCGATCGACGAGGGGTTGGAGGTCACCTGGCTCTGGACGTCGGTCATGGCTCGGATCAGCTCCCGGGGTCCGGCCGCGTAGCCGATGCGCCAGCCGGTCATGGCGTAGGCCTTGGAGCACGTGTTGACCAGCAGCGTGCGGGCCTTGATCTCTCTGCCGAGCTGGGCGATGGAGGCGTGCGGCCCCTCGAAGGTCAGGGCCTCGTAGCACTCATCGGAGATCACCCACAGCCCGCGCTCGACGGCCAGGCGGGCCACGGCCTCGATCGCCGCCCGGGAAAAGACGGCGCCGGTCGGGTTGTTCGGGCTGTTGAGGATCACGGCCTTCGTGCGGGGCGTCACGGCGGCCCGCAGCCGGTCGGGGTCCAGGTCGAACCCGGTGCTCTCCTCCGTGGGGACGGCCACGGCCACGCCCCCGATCAGCGTGATCTGCTCGGGGTAGGACACCCAGTACGGCTGCGGCACCAGCACCTCGTCGCCCGGATCGAGCAGGGCCACCGCGGCATTGAACAGCGTGTGCTTGGCCCCCACCGACACGACAACGTCCGGGAGCTCGTAGTCCAGCCCCTGGTCGCGCTTGAGCTTGGCGCACACGGCGGCCTTGAGCTCCGGGATACCACCGACCTCGGTGTACTTCGTCTGGCCGCGCCGCATGGCCGCGACGGCGGCGTCCTTGAT
>JBOHPM010000642.1:0-2151 GCA_050731715.1 Candidatus Rokuibacteriota bacterium | reverse complement strand
ACCGGCGGGGCGCGGTGGCCGACGAATACCTGGCCGCCGTCAAGGCCCTGTGGACCGAGGACAGCGCCTCGTTCCAGGGAACATTCGTCTCGTTCACCGACGTCTCGCGCATCCGGCCGGCCTCGGGACCGGGGCGGCCGCATCCACCCATCTGGGTCGGGGGCGCGTCCGATGCGGCGATCCGTCGTGCCGTCCGCTTCGGCGACGCGTGGCATCCCAACCGCTTCACCGTATCGTGGCTGCGCGACGACGGGATCCCGCGTCTCAAGCGCGTTGCGACCGAGGCGGGCCGGCCCGTCCCTGCGCTATGTCCTCGCCTGCGATTCCGGATCACCGATGCGCCCGTCACCGACCCGCTCCGTCAGGCGGGCACGGGCAGTCTGGAACAGCTGCACGAGGACTTCACAGAGCTCCAGGCGCTCGGAGTCCGGCACGTCACTCTGGACTGGTACACCGATGATCTCGACCTGACGCGCCGGCACGAGTGGGGCTGGCGCATGTTCGCGACCATGGCCGAGCAGGTGTTCGACCTGGCCAGGGAGACGGTGCGGTGAGGCAGAGATGTGATACACCTTCCGAGCATGAGCTCAGACCAGTCCTGTACCGGAAAGACCGTTCTCGTGACGGGCGCCCAGCGAGGCATCGGGAGTGCGATCGCCCTGCGGTTTGCCGCCGCCGGCGCCGACGTGGCCCTGAACTTCCTCGACGACAAGGCCGCGGCCGAGTCCACGGCGGCGCAGATCAAGGCCCTCGGCCGGCGGGCCGCGACGCTCGCCGCTGACGTCGCCAGGCCCGAGGAGGCGCGGCGCCTCGTGGCCGAGGCCGAGCGCGTCCTCGGCCCGCTCGACGTCCTCGTCAACAACGCGGCGATCTTCCCGCGCGCACCGTTCCTCGACCTGACCGAGGAGATGTGGGACGCCGTGCTCGACACCAACCTCAAGGCCACCTTCGTCTGCGCTCAGGAGGCGGCCCGGCGCATGGTGGCCGCGCGGCGGCCGGGGGCGATCATCAACATCTCGTCCGGCGCGCCCTACCGCGGCTCCACGCGCGCCACGGCCTACATGGCCAGCAAGCTCGGCATCGTGGGGCTCACCCGCGGCATGGCTCGCGAGCTGGCGCCGCATGGCATCCGCGTCAACGCCGTCGCCCCCGGAGTCACGAACACCGCGATGCCGCGCCTGGGCAACACCGAGGAAGCGCTGATGGCGCTCGGCCGCAACAACCCCAGCGGCCGCCTCGCCGAGCCGGACGACATCGCCGACGTCGTCGTCTTCCTGGCCACCGACGCCGCCCGCTACGTGGTCGGCCAGCTGATCCACGTCAACGGCGGCGACTATCACGGGTAAGCGCACACAGATCCATCAGGGCCGGGTGCCGACCGCGCAGTGGTGCGGGACCGCCAGCACGAAGCTCCCCTGTGCGGCCGCCTGCGCCATGGCCGCGTGCCACTCCTGCGCCTCGCCCGGGGTGAGCACGCCCAGCGCGCGGCTCTGGTAGTACTGCACCAGCAGGTGGTCGGGGTCGTCGAACACCGCGAGCTGCGGCAGGGTGCGCACGTCGGTCAGGCCCGCCGCCTTGAAGCGCCGATACAGGCTGGCGTCCGCGCAGCCGCCCGCGGTGACGCCGGCGCCCATGGCCTTCGCCACCCGCGCGCGCAGCTCGTCCGGCAGGGCCAGTGAGAGCTGGGTGGGCCAGTCCTCGCCCCGCACGATGGCCGCCACGCGGCCGCCCGGCCGGGTGATACGCACCAGCTCGGCCAGCATCCGGTCGGCGTCGCCTTCCTCCAGGACGGTGAGCGAGAGCGTCACGTCGAACCCGCCGCCGGGCAAGGGCAGCGCCAGCCCGTTGCCCTCCTGGAAGGTGATGACGCCCTGCAGGCCCGCCGCGCGCGCCAGCGCCTGGGCCTCCTGCAGCAGATAGCGATTGACATCGACGGCCGTGATCGGGTTCGCGCCCGCGGTGTGCCCGGCCAGCCAGCGCGTGAGCACGCCGGTGCCGCAGCCGATCTCGACCACGCGCTCGCCCGGTCGCAGCCCGGTCTCCTGCACGAGGTTGCGCACCATGCGCGCGTAGCCCGGCGCCTGGCCCCGGCCTTCGAGCAGCGGCACCATGCCCAGATGCGGGCCGGCCAGCACGATCGTGCAGCAGTGC
>JBOHPM010000641.1:0-2156 GCA_050731715.1 Candidatus Rokuibacteriota bacterium | reverse complement strand
ATCCGCATCAGAGAATGAACCCACGCTCGCGCGCCAGCTTCTCCTTCACCTTGCCGAAGAGGGCCCGGTAGTCAGCCGCGAACTCCTTGATGGCCTTGGCGTGGTCGAGCAGCAGCTTGCGCGCGTCCACCTCGAGCTGTTCCTCGGCCGCGAGGTTGTCGAGCACGACGTGGCGCACCGCGGCCCGCGCGGCCCTATCGTCCTTGACGTCGAGGATCTTGCGCGCGGTCAGCCGCTTCAGCACCGCCTCCGTCATTCGCTCGGCGACTTCTTCGCGCCGCGGCATGGCCAGCAAAGGGTAGCGTCGTCGACGCGGAGAGTCAAGGAAGCGGACGGCCGCGGCGCGCCCGCGCCGCATTCAGGACACCAGCGGCACCAGCTCCGACACGTCCGCTCGGGCGGGCGGAAGCGCGAGGGTCACGCGCGTGCCCCGCCCCGGCGCGCTCGCTACGGTGATCGTCCCGCCCTGGGCTTCGACAAGCGCCTTCACGACCGCCAACCCGAGCCCGAGGCCCGGCGCCGTTCGGGTCGCGTCGCCCGCCCGGTAGTACGGCTCAAAGATGTGGGCCAGCGCTTCGGGAGCGATGCCCGCCCCTTCGTCGGCAACGGTGATCTCCACGTCGGCCGCCCGTCGCCTGGCCGAGAGCGTCACCGGGCTGCCCGCCGGCGAGTACTTGATCGCGTTCGACACCAGATTCTTCACGACCCGATCCAGCGCATCGGGATCCGCGCGCACGGCCAGGCCCTCTGGGCATGCCAGCGCCACACGAGCACCGCCGCTGGCGCGCGACAACACCTCGACCGCTGCCGTCAGGGCCGGCGCCAGCACGACCGGGACCGGGCGCACGCGCAGGGCTGTCCCCCGCTCGATCCGCGCCAGGTCGAGCAGATCGTCGACGATCCGCCCCATCCGCTCGGCCTCGCTTCGCATGATCCCGGCGAGCCGCACCACCTGCTCGGCGGGCACCCGGCGGGTGGCCAGGAGCTCGCTGAAGCCGAGCAGCGCGGTCAGAGGCGTGCGGAGCTCGTGCGACACCGTGGCCACGAACGTCGACTTGGCCTGGTCGACGGCGGCCAGGTGCCGGGTGGCCGCGGCGACCTTGTCGGCGAGGTCAACATTGAAGCGCCGGTGGACGGCGGCCAGCCTGGCGTTCTCCAACGCCAGGCCGAGGTACGCGCCGAGATCGATCAGGGACTCCCGTTCGCCTCCTCCCAGCTCGCCGACGCGCTCGAGGCCGAGGATGCCGATGATCTCGCCGCGAGCGAGCAGCGGCACCGCCAGGACCCGGCGCGGCCGGGGATCGGTACCCGTGTCGGCGACGAAGACGGTGTGCCCCGAATCCAGCGCGCGGGCCACCACGGAGCCAGGGACCAGGCGGTCGGCCCCGGCCAGCACGAGGCGCTCGGCATCGCGCACGACGAGCACGAGCGCCGCAGCGTCGCAGCGCTCGGCCAGGAGCGCCCGCAGGCGGTCCAGCACCTCCGGGAGCGGCCGCTCCTCGGCCACGACGCGCTGGACCGCGCACAGCGTGTCGTAGCGCGCGCGTAGCCGCCGCGCCGCCCCTGCCAGCGCCCCCACGAGCGGCGCCAGGCCCAGCAACGTCACGTAGGCGATCGCTTCATCAGCGGCCGCGACGCTCATTCCCCCCTCTTCGAGCTGAGACAACAGGCGCGGCGCCTGAGCCATGACGGCAAGGCCGGCGGCCAGAGCCCCCTGGATCGGCCCGAAGCGGAGGGCGATGGCCAGCACCGGCAGCACCAGGATGTGTCGCAGGAGTGACGCCGTCGCCGGGTCGACCAATGGCACGAGGGCGCCGCCCAGGGGCTCGTGCATCATGTCCCCAACAGGCGGTACGCCGCGAAGAAGACGAGCGCGCTCGCCAGGCCAGGCCAGAGGCTTCCCGACCACCAGAACAGCCACGAGTTCACCAGGCTCAGCAGCGTCAGATAGAGCGTCGCGCCGGCCAGGGCCTCCGCCGTCGCCGGGAGTCGCGGATCCGGCAGGAACCGCGCCAGATAGAGCAGCGTCGCCACGACCGCACCCGCCGCCAGCGACACCTGCCGCTGCAGGCGGTCGAAGACCACGCCCCGCACGAAGAGCTCGGCGGCGGGCACGTTCACGCCGACGTCATACGCCAGGGCCAGCAGCCAACCGC
>JBOHPM010000640.1:0-2158 GCA_050731715.1 Candidatus Rokuibacteriota bacterium | reverse complement strand
CCCGGCAGTACGAGGTGACCGTGACCCCGACCGTCGTCCTGGTGGGCCGCGACGGCACGCTGCTGGGCCGAGCGCTGGGCACCAAGCCCTGGACCTCGCCGGCGGGTCGGGCCCTGCTGCGCGCGCTTACCGCGTCGTGAATCCAGGCCCCGACCTCGACGTCGTCGATCTCGACGTCCTCATCCTGGGCGCGGGTGGCGCCGGCCTCTGCGCGGCCCTGCACGCCGCCGACGCCTCGCCGGCGCTGCACGTGGGGGTGGTGGTCAAGGGGCTGTTCGGCCGGGCCGGTTGCACACGCATGGTCCAGGGCGGCTATAACGCGGTCCTCACCCCGCCTGACTCGCTGGATGCCCATCTGCTCGACACCCTCAAGGGCGGTGGCTTCATCAACGACCAGGAGCTGGCGTGGACGCTGGTCAAGGAGGCGCCGGCGCGCGTGCTCGAGCTCGAGTCGCGCTACGGCTGCCTGTTCGACCGTCACCGCGACGGCCGCATCCATCAGAAGCCGTTCGCCGGGCAGAGTCACGATCGCACCATCCACAAGGGCGACCTCACCGGGATCGAGATCATGAATCGCCTCGCCGAGCAAGCGCTGGCCCGGCCCAGCATCCGGGCCTTCGAGGAGTGCCGGGCCCTGGCGCTGGCCCTCGACGACGCGGGCCGGTGCGGCGGCGCGCTCGTCCTCGACATCCGCCGCGGCAGCTTCCTGGTGCTCCGGGCCCGGGCCACGCTGCTGGCGATGGGCGGCGGGCCCACCATGTACAAGGTGATCGCCTGCTCGGCCGACAAGGCGGCGGACGGCATCGCCCTGGGCTACGCCGCCGGCCTGGCCCTGCGCGACATGGAGATGATCCAGTTCCACCCCACCGGCCTGGTCGTCCCGGGGTCCCTGATGACGGGCGCGCTGCTGGAGGAAGGCCTGCGCGGGGCCGGCGGTCTGCTGCGCAACGGGCTCGGCGAGCGCTTCATGAGCCGCTACGACCCCGAGCGGATGGAGCGATCCACGCGCGATCTCGTCTCCCGGGCCTCGTACTCTGAGATCGAGGCGGGCCGGGGCACCCCCAACGGTGGCGTGTGGATCGACGTGTCGCACCTGGGCGCGGCCGTCGTCGAGCGGAGCTTTCGCGGCATGGTACGCCGGTGCCGCGACTTCGGGCGCGACCTCGCCCGCGAGCCGGTGGAGGTCGCGCCCACGGCCCACTTCATGATGGGCGGCGTGGTGATCGATCCCGCCTGCCGTACGACAATCGAGGGGCTCTACGCGGCGGGCGAGGATGCCGGCGGCGTCCACGGCGCGAACCGGCTCGGCGGCAACGGTGTCGCCGACTCCACCGTGTTCGGCGGCATCGCCGGTGACACGATGGCCGCTTCGCTCCCGGCTCGCGGGGTGGACGTACCCCTGGCCTCGCTCCGTGAGCAGGCCCAGGCGGCCCTCGCCCCGCTGGGGCGTCCGGGCCGGGCCGATCTCTACACGCTGCTCGGCGACCTGCGCGCCGTCATGTGGGACCGGGCCGGTCTCGTCCGTGACGCCCAGGGGCTCACCGCGGCGCTCGGCGAGATCGACCGCATCGAGGCCGCGCTCGGGGAGGTCGGGGTGCCCGAGCGTCCCGCGTTGAATCTCGCCTGGCAGGATTGGCTGAATCTGCGATCGCAGACCACGACGGCCCGCCTCATCGTGCTCAGCGCGCTCGAGCGGCAGGAGAGCCGCGGCGCCCACTTCCGGGCCGACTTCCCCGGGCCGGCGGGCGAGCCGCTCTATCATGTCCGCGCCCGGCGCGGGCCCGGGGGGCCGCGGGTGACCCGAGAGCCGGTTGTCCTGCAGCGCGCCCGTCCCCTCGGCGGGACGCGGGCGCCGGAGACGGTGGAGATTGGCGACTGACCATGAGGCCGCCAGGCGAGCGTCCGGTCGTCCTCACCCGCGAGTGGACTTCGGCCGAGGGCTGGCGCGGGAGCCGCGTCGGCATGTGGGCCTGGCTGATCCAGCGCGCCGCTGCGATCGCGCTGCTGGCGGTCATCGCGCTGCATCTCGTCAACCCGTTCCGGCGCGGCGTGCAGGCGGCGCTGCTGGCGCTCGTCCTCGTGCACGGCCTGCTCGGGGTCCGCTCGCTCCTGCTCGATGTCGGCCTGCCGGTCAGGTGGCACCGCATGCTGCTCGCGC
>JBOHPM010000639.1:0-2162 GCA_050731715.1 Candidatus Rokuibacteriota bacterium | reverse complement strand
TGGTCGGCCGCATGGTGGGCGGCGCCGAGGTGTCGGTCAACGTGGCCGCCGTTCCCTCGAACCCGGGCGGCACCCGGATCGAAATCTATGGGCGCGAGGGCGCCCTGCTCATCCGCGCGGAGGGCTCGTTCAACACCGGAGGGAGCGAGATGCACGCGGGCCAGGGCAAGGAGCCCATGGCTCCGATGCCCGTCCCGGCCAAGTACAAGGTCGTTCCCGGCGGCACGCCGAGCGGCCAGCCCTACAACGTCGCCCAGGCCTACGCCCGTGCCGCCGACGCCCTGCGCGGCGGTGGGTCCTTCGACGTCGACTTCAATCTGGCCGTCCAGCGCCACAAACTGATCGACGCGATCGAGCGGTCCTCCGCCACCGGCCGGTCGGTCAGAGTGGACCAGGCCTAGCCGACATGGACGATGTCTATTGCTTCGGCGGCAACCCGCTGGACCGTGTCAGCGAGCGCCGGGATGAGGGCGAATGGATCGCCAAGCTGCTCGGTGATCCCGAGACGCGTATCCTGCCACTGCGCGACCTGAAGCCGTTCACTCGCGGCACGGCGCCGGCGCTCGACTGGCAGCCGGTGGCGCACTGGCGCGACCAGATCGACACCGGCGCGCCGCTGATCTTTCTCGGCCTCGGTGACGGGCGCGCGCACTTCGCGATCGATGCGACCGGAGCCGACGTCGCCTCCGCCGTCGACACCGGGTCGATCGACGTGCGCGCCCTCGCCCCGACGATCGCCCCCGGCGAGGCGGCGATCCTCGCCGAGGCCCGCTCCCTGCTCGACTGGCACGCCCGACATCGCTTTTGTGCCCAGTGCGGGTCGCCCACGAGGCTGGCGTCGGCCGGCTGGAAACGCCACTGCCCGGAATGCCGGGCCTCGCACTTCCCGCGCACCGATCCCGTCGTGATCATGCTCGCCACCCGTGGGGATCGGGCCTTGCTCGGCCGCAACCGCCGGCGCCCGGGCGCCCGGTTCTCCTGCCTGGCCGGCTTCGTCGAGCCGGGTGAGACCCCGGAGGAGGCCGTGCGCCGGGAGGTACGCGAGGAGGCGGGCGTCCGCTGCGGGCGCGTCCGCTACCTGGCGGCGCAGCCGTGGCCGTTTCCGTCGAACCTGATGATGGGGTTCCTGGCCGAGGCCCTGACCGAGGAGATCACCGTCGACGCCGAGGAGCTCGCCGAGGCGCGCTGGTTCTCCCGCGATGAAATCCGAGCAATGGTGGCCCGGGCCGCCGCCGGCCCTGACGATCCGGCCCAGGTGTCGTTGCCGGCGCCCGTCGCCATTGCCCATCACATCTGCCGCCGATGGTCGAGCGGCCTCGACGGCGTGTGATACGCTCGCTGTCGAGAGGCCAATCATGGACAACGTAGAGTTCGACCGCGAGCCGCCGGCTAACTTGACCACGATGATCATGGCGTTCGGGGGATGGATCGATGCCGGCCGGGCGGCAACGGGCGCCTTGCGTCACCTGGTCCGCGATCTGCCCGCCGAGCCGATGGCTCGGATAGACCCCGAAGAGTTTTTCGTCTTGACCCAGGAACGACCCGAGGTGCGGTTGCGGGCCGATGGGGGCCGCGACATCCAGTGGCCGCGGAGCGAGTTCTTTGCGTGGCGTCCAGCGGATGGCGGAGACGGCCTCCTCCTGTTTTGCGGGCCGGAGCCCCATCAGAGGTGGCGCACCTATACCAAGGCGTTCCTTGGTGTGGCCCAGCGCTGTGGGGTGAGGCGGATCGTCTCGCTGGGGGCGCTCCTGGCGGGTGCGCCCCATACCCGGCCCGTACGGGTCACGGCCCGCTGCACCGACCCCGCCGCGCGAGGGTTGCTCGAAGCCTGGGGTATCTATCGTCCGCCGACCTACGAAGGCCCGACCGGTATTTCCTCGGTGGTCCTGGACGCCGCGGAGCGATTGGGGCTTCAGCATGTCGGCTTCATGGGGCAAGCACCGCACTATCTGCAAGACTCCGAGAATCCTGCGGCGATCCGGGCCCTAGTGGACTATGTCGCCCGCCTGCTCCACCTGAACCCGGATATGTCCCACTTTGCCGAGGCCATCCAAGACTTTCGCACCCAATGTGATCGGGCCGTGGCGCGGGACCGCGGCACGCGCGAGCACGTGCGGAAGCTGGAGCAGGAGTACGATGCGGAGGCGGGCGAGGAGCAGCAA
>JBOHPM010000638.1:0-2167 GCA_050731715.1 Candidatus Rokuibacteriota bacterium | reverse complement strand
GAATGTCTCATTCCCCCCCAACCGGAAATAGGCGGCGATCGCCGCGTCGTATTGCGCCGTCCGGCGAAACGCCTGCTGGGCCAGCCCCCGGCGGGTGGCCTCGCTCAGCACACCGTGGTTGGCCCTCAGCTCGGCCAGCACCGGTGCGTACTGGGAGGCATCGGTGACGACCGCGACACTGGTGTGGTTCTTGGCCGCGGCCCTGATCATCGTCGGGCCGCCGACATCGATCTGCTCGACGGCCTCGGCCGGACTGACGCCGGGCCGGGCGACCGTGGCTTCGAACGGATACAGGGAGACCACGACCAGGTCGATGGGCGCGATACCGTGTTGCTCGAGGGCGGCCAGGTGCTCCGGCGAGTCTCGGCGCGCCAGGATGCCGCCGTGGATCCGGGGGTGCAGCGTTTTCACCCGCCCGTCCAGGAGCTCGGGGAAGCCCGTGACCTCGCTGACATCACGCACCGGTATCCCGGCCTCGCGAAGCAGACGCGCGGTCCCACCCGTCGACAGCACCTGCACGCCGAGCGTGTGGAGTCCCCGCGCGAAGTCCACGATGCCGGTCTTGTCGTGCACGCTGATGAGGGCCCGGGCGACGCTCATGCCGTTACCGCTCCACGAGGACGCGTCGACCCACGATCCGCAACCGCCCCTCCGCGAACAGGCGCACCGCTTCCGGATACAGCCGATGCTCCTCGACGAGAATACGGGCGGCCAGTGTCTCCTCGGTGTCGTCGGGCTCCACGGGGACGCTCGCCTGCACGATGATCGGTCCCGTGTCGACCCCTTCGTCGACGAAGTGCACAGTCGCGCCGCTGAGCTTGACCCCGCTGTGCAGGGCCTGCCGTTGCGCATGCAGCCCGGGAAACGCCGGCAGCAGCGAAGGGTGGACGTTCATGATCCGGCCGGGCCAAGCCAGGACGAAGGCCCGGCCGAGGATCCGCATGAACCCGGCGAGGCAGATCAGCCCGACCCGGTCGTCCGCGAGCCGGCGACTGAGGGCCGCGTCGTAGGCCTCGCGCTCTCCGAAATCCTTAGGGTTCAGGAACAGGGAGGGCACGCCGTAGGCCGTCGCGTGCTCCAGGGCCGGCGCCCGCTCGCGATCGGAGACCACGAGCACGACCCGGGCCAGGAAGCCGGGGTCACGCGTGGCCCTCAGGATCGTCTCGAGGTTCGAGCCTCGGCCCGAGACCAGCACGGCCACCCGGAGCGGCTCGCTCACGCCGCGTGCGGCGCCCGGCCGTCGCGATGAGCGTGACAGACCGGGCAGCGGGTGGCCGGCCGCATCATGGCGGAGTCGCGCGGGAAGACACGGGCCAGCGACCAGTCCAGGGCCACCTGGAGCTGTTTGCGCAGGCCCACCAGCTTGAGCAGGTGCACCGCATTCCAGAGGAACCAGGCCAGATATCCGGAGAGGCGGATCCCCAGGAGCTCGACCACCGCGTCCTTCTCACCGAGCGACACCAGCATACCCCGAGGGACAAAGTCGATTGCGGCCTGGCGCCGGCCGTGCAACTCGGCCACGATGTTGGCACCCGCCAGTCGGCCGTGGGCCAGCGCCGCGGGAATGATGGGGATCGACGCCTCAGGCCTGCCCTCCACCGTCACGGCATCACCGGCTCCGTAGACCTCGGGGTAACCGGGAATCTGCAGTCGGCTATTGACGAGGATGCGGCCCAGGCGATCGTGGGCGACCGGGAGGTCGGCCAGCAGCGGGTGGCCCTTCACGCCGGCCGCCCACACGATCAGTCCCGCCGAAATCTGATCACCGCCCGCGACCTCGACCGCCCCCGCCAGCACCCGGGTGACGCGCGTCGATGTCCGCACCTCGATGCCCTCGCGGTTGAGTCGGCGGAGGGCACGGGCCGCGAGCCTGGGGTGGACGCCGCGCAGGATCTCCTGGCTCGCTTCCAGCAGCATGAGCCGGTAGTCACCGGGATCGATGCCCCGATAACGAGGAACCACGTAGGAATGGAAGAAGTCCTGGACCTCGGTGATGAGCTCCACGCCCGTATAGCCGCCGCCCACCACACAGATGGTCAACATGCGACGGCGGCTCGCCGGCTCGCGCTCGTGATCGGCGTGCTCGGCAAGGTCGATGAGGTGGTCCCGCAGCCCGACGGCGTCCTCGAGCTGCTTGTAGGCCAGGGTGTGCTCCTCGACGCCGGGC
>JBOHPM010000637.1:0-2167 GCA_050731715.1 Candidatus Rokuibacteriota bacterium | reverse complement strand
GTCATCCAGTGGGTCAAGAAGACCGCCCGCGGCTTCCGCAACGCCGAGCACTTCAAGACCGCCATCTACTTTCACTGTGGCGGCCTGGATCTCTACCCACACGAAAGCCGGTAGAGCCATTTAATTTAGGTACGAAGATGCCGGGGTCGTCGAACGACTTCGAGCGCGTCGTGGCGACGATGTAGCCGGCCGGCCGCCGGCCTGGTTCCAGGCTGAACGTGCGTCTTTCCCGGTCGTACGTCCAGGGCGGCGAGGGTTCCTCGTAGGGTCTCAACCTCCGATAAAAATGCATTACGATTTGATTTTCATCCTCCGCGGGCAAGCGTCCACCGTTCTCGATAGCTGAGACGCGGTAGGCGGCGTCCGTGCTGTGTTACGACGCTTCGAGCGGAACGCAAGTGGCTGACCTTTCGCTGAGAGTCCGTCTCCATGCGCGGCCCGACGGAAACCCGGCCGATCTCGCGCCAACGCCCGCCGGCGATCTCCTGGTCAACATCCAGGAGTAGTTCTGCAACGCGGACGTAGGTCAGGTTATCGGTAGCGAGGCGCTGCCAGGTCTCGGCCAGGGCGAGCAGACCTCGGCCAGCGGCGCCTGCGGGATGAGGGGCAGGCACCGATCTTTCGAGGCTCAGGTGGCGGTCGTCTCGGTTACTGAGTGGACGCCCGAGCCGGTGCCTCGACCGCCTCCGCGAGATCGCCCTCCCGCACCGGCCCCGCAGGAGCGCCTCCAGAACGGTCCAAGGACGGGTCCACGCCTCAGCCGAGCGCGTCCCCGACCAGCTTCCCCTCCACGTCACCGAGCTTCACCCGGAGCAGGTGCGCGACCGTCGGGGCGACGTCGCGGCTCATGATAGTGCCGATCTCGGCGTTCTTTCGGATCTCGACGCCTGCCGCGAGGAAGAACGCGCCCATGTCCGGATGGTTGGGTCGATGACCGTGGTTGCCACGATATCGCGGCGAGCCGAGGTGATCGTCGCCCCGCGCCTCGTCCCCAAACGCGTACCCCTCAGCGGCCTCGAGCACGAGGTCGCCCACCATGGGATTCTTGTCGGGCATCGGTAGGCCGAGCCCAGCATAGTCCGACGGGTCCCAGACACCCGTCACGCCCTTGAGCGCGGCAAGATCAGTCCTCAGATCTCGGACGAGCGACGGGCGATCGGCCGGATCGTGGACATAGACGTAGCCGGCGCCGTGATTGGTGACGAAGCGGGCCCGGCTCTCGGTGATCCGTCCCTCCGCGTCGACCGTCACGAGCCCCAGCTGACGCAAGCGCACGTTGACGCGGATCTCCTGATGGGACGGCAGGAAGCCGTGGTCGGAGACCACAACCACCGTGGCGTCCCGCTCCAGGGCCCCGGTGGGCAGCGCGGCCAGGACGCGACCCAGGCAATGGTCCACGTACTCGAGCGCCCAGTACGCCTCCGGCGACCGGGGACCGTAGAGGTGCTGGAAGCTGTCGGCGCAGAGGAAGTGCACCAGCAACAGGTCGGGCGCGTGACGGTGCAGCACGTGGGCCGCGGCGTCCGCCACCACGTCGTCCCGCAGAAAGCGCTTGGGAAGCTGCGACCACTCGCCTAGCCGGTCGAGCGGAAGGCCGAGCGCCCCGAGCTCGCGCCAGACGTCCGGGTGGGTCGCGCTCTCGAAGACGCGCTGATCCTTGAAGAATGGGAGGTTGAAGTCGAGGCTGGCGGCCCGGCGGGTGCAGGGCCAGTCGATCGCGGCCGTGCGCCGGCCGGCGGCATGAGCGACGTCGTACACCGTCGGGGCCCGCAGCAGCTGGTCCGCGTCGTAGATGGGATCGCCGGTCAGATCCTCCGCGCGCCCTGACTCACGGTTGAGGACGTAGTTCGCCACGACCCCGTGCCGATCGGGGCGCACCCCCGTCACCATGCTCGCGTGCGTCGGCCAGGTGGTGCTGGGGAACACGCACTCCATGCGCCGCGCGACGACGCCCCGCTCGGCGAGGCGTCGCAGCGTGGGCATGCGCACACGCGGGTCCGTCCAGTAGAAGGACGCGAACCCGTCGAGGCTGATCAGGAAGACGCGGGGCATGGTCTCCGGCCCGCGATGATCGCTTCCACCAGGGGCGCGGGCACATCGGGAGCCACCGTGGTGCTGCCCTCACGAACCGCGCCGCTGGTGAGGGTGACCTTGGCCGACACGATGA
>JBOHPM010000636.1:0-2168 GCA_050731715.1 Candidatus Rokuibacteriota bacterium | reverse complement strand
CCGATGGGATCGAGCTCCAGCTTGGTCTGCTGGGCCTCGGCCTGGAACTCCGGGTCGCGCCACGTGGCGGCCAGCGCGGAACGCAGGGTCCGCATGCGGTCGGCCGGCGTCGCTGGCGGGAGCGCGTAGAGCCGCGCGATGCTACTGGGCACGATGATCCCGGCCTGGATGATGTGGCGGGCCTCCTCCGTGCGCGCGAGGTCGAGGGCGAGCGGCACCCCCGGCAGGTCGGAAAGCGGCGTGGCACTGGCCTGGAGCACGACGGTAACTTCCCCGGCCTCGAGCCCCTTCCGCCAGGTCGCCTTCACGGATTCCCACGGCCAGCAGCCCCCGGCGACTTCGCCCGATTCCGCGGCCAGCCTGATCTCGGCCGTGCCCTTGTAGCCGCGCACGATCTGGATGGGCAGGCCGAGCGCCGCCTGGAGGATGCGGGCCGAATCGTAGGTGATGCCCAGGCCGGTGCTCCCGAGCTTGACCGGCGTCGGCGCCGCCCGCCACTGCTCGGCGCTGGTCACTCCGCTGGCCCGGGTGAGGGCGCAGACGACGTTGTCCCGCGTCGGCGCGCCGATCCACCCGAACTTCGGCGCGTCGAACTGCACCCCATCGCGCCCGAGCAGTTGGCCGAGGATCTGGTTGCCCTGGAAGTTGACGATCGTCAGTCCATCGGGACGGGCGACCCGATAGGCATGGTTGGCGGCTACCAGACTGGCCGCGCCCGACATGTTCTCGACGATGACAGCAGGCTTGCCGGGGACGTGCTTGCCCAGGTGCCGGGCGATCGCCCGGGAATACGTGTCGTACCCGCCGCCGGGGGGAAAGCCGACGACGATCCGAATCGTCTTCCCCCGATAGAACTCGTCCTGGGCGGCGGCCAGGCCGGCGCCGGCGCCGAACAGCACGACGAGCAGCCCGACCGATCCGAGCAACGCGTGCCCCCTGCTCATGGCCCGCTCATGCTAGGGTGTCGGCCGGAAGGCGTCAACCTCGCAGGTTTCATGCCTGGCCTCCTTGCGACTGCGTCAGGCCCGGCGCATGTACGCCGGGACCTCACCGGTGAGGAAGTCCTCGCGCCTCGTGCTCGACACCACCCGGGATCACGCCGAGGGCGCCGGCCATGCACGCGCGCTTGTCGCTCCCGATACGGATGTCCATCCGTCCCGAGAGCACCCAGAACGCCTGCTCGTGCGGGTGCAGGTGCGCGGCGGCGTGGGCCCCCGCCTTCATCGACCACCAGACCACCATCTCCTTGTCGCCGGCGAGGACGCGACGGCTGATCTTGTCCGTAGCCCTTCACGACCGGCATGAGCACCTCCTGGTTTGAGCACGAGCCCGAGCAGCCGCCAAGCCCCGCACGGCTGCCGCCACCCTAATCAGCCGCCCCGAGGCTGTCAAGGAACCCCGTTCATGCTAGGGTGTCGGCGAGGAGAAGCTTATGGCACGCGCGGGATATCGGATCTTCGACGCGGACACCCATATCATCGAGCCGGCCGAGCCCATCGAGGAATATCTCTCGGCCAGCGATCGGGCCAAGCTGGTGCCGCCCCTGATCCAGCGGGCCCCGGCCAAGGCCGGCATGTCGCGCTACCGGGTGGGCAAGCGCCCCGAGCTGAACCGTCGCCTGGGATCGCGCGAGCGCGTCGGACCGGCGACCGCCGTCACCCGCGGGCTGAAGGACGGCGGGACCCCCTGGGACGTGCGCTGGCAGGGGCCGCCCTTCCCGAGCGATCGCGTCAGCTTCGATCCGCACGCCCGGGTGAAGGACATGGACATCGAGGGCGTCGACGTGAACATGATCCTGCCGTCAGGCGGGCTACCGGCCTTCTGCGGGCTCGACGACGTGTCGCTCGAGCTGGCCATCTACCAGGCGTATCACCGCTTCCTCAAGGACTACTGCGCCCCGTATCCGGACCGGCTGACCAGCCTCATCCTGGTCTCGGGCCGGGATGTGGCCGCCTCGGTGGCCGAGATCCGCCGCTGCGGCCAGGAGATGTGGCCGGTCGGGATCTTTCCCATCTGCCCGCCCGAGCTGTCGCTGGATGACCCTGCCTGGGAACCCATCTGGGCGGAGGCCCAGGCCCACGACCTGACCGTGGTCATCCACTCCTTCACGATGACAGCCCCCTACCCGCCCGGCATGTGGGACACCTGGGACAATGTCTTCCTGCAGC
>JBOHPM010000635.1:0-2172 GCA_050731715.1 Candidatus Rokuibacteriota bacterium | reverse complement strand
CCGCCTGGCCCACCGCCGCCGCTGCTTGCTTCTCCGGGATCGACCGCGGACGCTCGGCCAGACCCAGGCGGGCCGTCCCCGTGGCAATGGCGCCGGACGTCACGAGGGCCACCTCGCGGCCGGGCCGGATGCTGGCGATCTCGTCGGCCAGCGTGGCGATACGTTCGGGATGGACCCCGGCGCTGCTGCTGACAAGACCGCTGCCCACCTTGACGACGAGCCGGCGCACGCGACTGAGCGCCGGACGCCCGACGGGCCCGGTCGCGCCTAGCCGGCCAGGGGTACCCATCCGATCTCCTCGAGGGCCGCGGCCACCCGGGCCCTCAGCTCGCCCAGGCCGGCGCCCGTGGCCGCCGAGATGGCGACGAAGGGGAGGCCGCCGTCGGCGCAGGCCACCTCGACCGCATGCCGGCCCCGCTCGGCCTGGGGCAGATCGACCTTGTTGCCGACGATGATCTGCGGTCGGCCGGCCAGGCGCTCGGAGTAGGCGCTCAGCTCGGCGTTGATCACGCGCAGATCGTCGACAGGGTCGCGGCCGGTGGCGGGGTCGAGGTCGATCACGTGCAGGAGCAGTCGCGTCCGCTCGGTGTGCCGCAGGAACTGGTGACCGAGGCCCCGGCCCTCGGAGGCGCCGGGGATCAGCCCGGGCAGGTCGGCGATCACGAAGCTGTGCTCATCGCCCAGACGCACCAGGCCGAGGGTGGGCGCCAGCGTCGTGAACGGATAGTCGGCGATCTTCGGCTTGGCCGCGCTCAGCCGGGAGACGAGCGTCGACTTGCCGGCGTTGGGGAACCCGATGACGCCGACGTCGGCGAGAAGCTTCAGCTCGAGCTTGAGCCAACGGCCCTCGCCGTAGCTACCGGGATCGGCCTGGCGGGGGGCGCGGTTGGTCGACGAGGCGAACCGCGCATTCCCCCGGCCTTTCCGGGCGCCCGGCTGCGCCAGGACCCGCTGCCCGGGCGCCGAGAGGTCCGCCAGCACGTCACCGGTCTCCCGGTCGCTGACCATGGTACCCGTCGGCACACGCAGGGTGAGGTCGCGGCCCTGGGCGCCGTGGCGATTGGCCCCCTTGCCGTGCCGACCGCGCTCGGCCTCGTAGTGACGGCGGTAGTGATAGTCGAGCAGGGTGGTCAGGGACGGATCGGCTTCGATCCAGACGCTACCGCCGGCGCCCCCGTCGCCACCGTCGGGCCCGCCGAAGGGAACATACTTCTCCCGGCGGAAGCTGATGCAGCCGGCGCCCCCGTCACCACCCTTGATGTAGATCTCGATCTCGTCGACGAACACCGCAGTCGCGGGCCCGGGGAGCGCCCGCCCACCGTCAGGCCGGGTTGGCGACGATGGTCACGTAGCGTGAGTCGCCGCGCCTGTCGAACCGCACGACGCCGGCAATCTTTGCGTACAGCGTGTCATCGGAGCCGCGGCCGACGTTGGTGCCCGGCTTGAAGCGCGTGCCCCGCTGGCGGACCAGGATGCTACCGCCCGTGACGACCTGCCCGGCGAAACGCTTGACACCCAGCATCTGGGGATTGGAGTCCCGGCCGTTCCGGGAGCTGCCGACGCCTTTCTTGTGAGCCATGCCCGCCTACACCTCGATCTGCGTGATCCGCACGCGTGTCGCCGGCTGCCGATGCCCACGGCGCCGACGGTAGTTCTTGCGCCGCTTGAACTTCACGACGAGGACCTTGCGCCGACGCCCCTGGCCCACGACCTCGCCCGCCACCGTCGCTTCGCGCAGGCGATCCGCGCCCGTGATGAGCTCGCCCTCACGATCCACGAGCAGGACCGAGCGGAACTCGACCCGCGCGCCCTTCTCGCCAGGCAGCTTCTCCACGGCGATCACCTGTCCGGGCGCCACCCGGTACTGCTTGCCTCCGGTCTTGATGACAGCTTCCATTGCCTCTGACCTTCCTCACAGATTCGTGACGGCAAGCAGTTATCTGACCACAGCCACGCGCAGCGCGTCAACTGTATCGACGGCGCCAGCCCGGGTAGATTCGAGGGTGGCCTGCCCTGGGTGCGTGTGGCTCCGCACGCCCGGTCTCTTTGTAGCGGGGACCGCCAGCCCGGGTAGATTCGAGGGTGGCCTGCCCTGGGTGCGTGTGGCTCCGCACGCCCGGTCTCTTTGTAGCGGGGACCGCCAGCCTGGGTAGATTCGAGGGTGGCCTGCCC
>JBOHPM010000634.1:0-2173 GCA_050731715.1 Candidatus Rokuibacteriota bacterium | reverse complement strand
GCGCCTGTCTCTCCGCCCGCGGCCACAGCGTGATCGGCACCCACGCCCAGACGGCCGCCCCGGCCACGCGCCGGCTCGACTTCACGGATGCCGTGGCGACCAAGCGCCTCATCGCCGAGACCACGCCTGACTGGATCTTCTGCGCGGCCGGGCTCATTCACGTGGACTACTGCGAGGACGCGCCGGATGAAGCATACCGCGCCAACCGCGATGCACCGGCCGCCGCGGCGCGGGCGGCATCCGGGCGGGGTGCCCGCTTCGTCTACTATTCCACCGAGTACGTCTTCGACGGCGCGGCCGGGCCCTACGCCGAGACCGACACAACCAATCCGCTGTCCGTCTACGGCCGCAGCAAGCTGGAGGGCGAGCGCGCCGTGTTGCAGGCGGATGCTGGCGCCCTCGTCATCCGCACCACGGTGATCTACGGGCCGGAGCCCCAGGGTAAGAACTTCGTCTACCAGCTCATCCGCCGGCTGCGAGCCGGTGAGCGGATGGTGGTGGCAGTGGATCAGCGCTCGAGCCCGACCTACAACGAGGATCTGGCCGCGGCCAGCGTGGAGCTCGTCGAACGCGGCGTGGGGGGCGTGATCCACGTGGCCGGGCCGGCGATCGTCGACCGCTACGCCTTCGCTCGTGCCGCCTGCGAGGTCTTCGGCCTGGATGCCGCCTTGCTGGCACCCGCGCCAACCGCGCAGCTCCGACAGCGCGCGGCCCGCCCCCTCGACGCCGGACTCCGCATCGACCGGGCGCGGGCGCTGCTGAGGACCCCGCTGCGCGCTCCCCGCGAGGGCCTGGAGGCCATGCGCGCGGTGCTGGCCGAGGGCGCGTCGGTTGACAGACCCGGAGGCCGCCGGTAGCATGAACTCTCGCTCAGTCCCGCGGTGACCGTAGCTCAATTGGTTAGAGCACTGGACTGTGGCTCCAGGGGTTGGGGGTTCGATTCCCCTCGGTCACCCCAGCACCGAGGAGCCGGACGCGCCTGTAGCTCAGTTGGATAGAGCGTTGGCCTCCGAAGCCAAAGGCCGCAGGTTCGACTCCTGCCAGGCGCACCACCAAATTCAATCGGTTACGAGAGAGCAATCTTTCGCGCCTCTCGTCATTCTCCGGGTCCTTTCCGTGGTGCTCATCGAGAACGCGCCTCACTGAGCCACTCGGGCTCGCCCCGGCCGTGGCGAAGCGGCCTCGGATCGGACCGCCACGAGGTGCCGCTGTAGGGTTGATCATTACCGTGATCTCGCCAGCCAGCCTACGGCGAGGCCCACCCCGCAGAGCGCCGTGCCGAGGGTAATCGCGAGAGGTTCCAGTTGGCTCATCATCAGCCCCACCGAGGCGAGGCCGAGAACCGGGATGACCGGGATCCCGCGAATCGTTCCGCGGACGGCGAAGGGGCGTGAGATGCCCGGGCATGTACGCCGCAGGATGATGACCGTGGCATTCGCCAGGAAGACCACGTAGACGGCGAAATCGGTGACGGCGGCGATGACAGCGAACTCACCAGGTTGCGCCTGCATGTCATCCAGCGGGCGGCGGCGCTGGGCAACGTGAGCCGGGCCTGCCGGGAGGCGAGGATGTGGTGGGCAGGCTGAACTGGAACGTCGCCCCGCGGGATTCATGCGGGGTCGTCCACAACCGGCCCCCGTGGGCCTCGACGATCGACCGGCTCACGGACAGCCCCATGCCCATGCCGCCCGGCTTGGTCGTATAGAACGCGTTGAAGATCAGGTCCGGATCGCCCAGACCCAGCCCCGGCCCCGAGTCGCGCACCGCGACCACGACGGAGGCCGCCCCGTCCCGGCCCGACTGGATGATCAGCTCCCGCGAGCGATCGTCAACGTCCCGCATCGCTTCGATGCTGTTCATGATCAAATTGAGGACGACCTGCTGCAACTGGACACGGTCCCCCAGTACCTGGGGCAGATCATCGGCGAGCTCGGTCCGCAGCGAGACGTGTTGCCTCATCAGCTCCCCGAGCACGAGCGCGATGACTTCCTGGATGATGGCATTGAGTTTCAGCGGCTCGGTCTGAATCGAGCCCTTCTTCACGAACCCTCGAATCTGCTGGATCACGTCGCTTGCCCGCTTCCCGTCGTGGGCGACGTCCTGGAGCACCTCACGCAGCTCCTGCGTATCGAGCGAGCCAGCGGCGATCCGACGCAAGGATGTCTTGGCGTTC
>JBOHPM010000633.1:0-2174 GCA_050731715.1 Candidatus Rokuibacteriota bacterium | reverse complement strand
TCGGGCGGAGAGTCGTCGATCTCGACCTTGCCACCCGGGAAGACGAAATCGCCCGGGGCGAACCGGCTGCGGTGGTGCCGCTGGATGAGCAGAATCTCGACGCCGCCCCCGAGGCGGTCACGGAGGAGGACGAGGGAGGCAGCCGGCACGGGAACAACCGGGGTCGGTTTGACTGACACCCCGACACTGTGCCACGATGGCCGCGCCCTTTTCATCAACTTCTCGTTCGAGAGAGGAGCGCGCGGCTATGGGCGCCGAAGCCCGACTCAAGGAGCTCGACATCACGCTACCCCCGCCGGGCACACCCATGGCCAATTACGTCGGGGCCGTGCGGGTGGGCAACCTGCTCTTCGTGTCCGGCCACGGGCCCCTGCGTACCGACGGCAAGCCATCGGCCCGAGGCAAGCTGGGCCGCGAGCTATCCGTCGAGCAGGGCTACAAGGTCGCTCGCGAGGTCGGGCTGAATCTGTTGGCCACGACGCGGGCCACGCTGGGCAGCCTGGATCGGGTCAAGCGGGTCGTCAAGGTCCTCGGCATGGTCGCTTCCGCAGAGGGATTCAACGAGCAGCCCAAGGTCATCAATGGCTTCTCCGATCTCATGGTCGAGATCTTCGGGGACGCCGGCAAGCACGCGCGCTCGGCTGTCGGCATGGCCGAGCTCCCCGTGGGCATCCCTGTCGAGATCGAGATGATCCTCGAGGTGGAGTAGAGTAGGCGGGCATGGAGACCCTTCTCGACCTGCTGAGCACGGCGATCTCGCTCCTGTTCCTGACCATCCTGGGGATCATCACCGCGGTGGCCATCCCAGGGCTGTTCATCAGCGCGGCCGCGCCCTGGCTCGACTGGATCCTCCCCGTCCGCCCCAAGCGCTAGCCGCCGTCGCCGTCGCCTGATGGGCGCCAAGCTCTTCGGGGCCGCCGTCCGCCGCCGCGAGGATCCCCGCTTCCTGCGCGGCGAGGGCCGCTTCGTCGACGACATCACCCTGCCCGGGCTGCTCCACGCCGCCTTCGTGCGCTCGCCGCACGCCCACGCCAGGATCCGCGCGATCCGCTCCCAGGACGCCCGTGGGATGCCTGGGCTCGCCGGCGTGTTCACCTTCGCCGACCTCACGCGCGGGATGGCGCCGCTGCCCCTGTTCGGGGCGCCGCCGCCGGGCCTGGCCGCCGCCATCGCCTTCGAGCTGCGGCAGGCCCCGCAGTACGCGCTGTGCCGGGACCGTGCCCGGCACGTCGGCGAGATCGTGGCCATGGTGGTCGCCACGAGCCCGGCTCTGGCCCGGGACGCCGCGGAGCGAATCACCGTGGACTGGGAGCCCTTGCCCGCCGTGGTGGACACGCGCGCGGCCGCCGCGGCCGAGGCGCCCCTGATCCATCCCGAGTGGGGCACCAATCTCGCCGTTGGCTTCAGGCATACCATCGGTGATGCCGATGCCGCCTTCGCCCGGGCCGCGGTGACGGTGAGCGAGACGTTCATCACGCAGCGCTACGTGGGCATGCCGATCGAGACGCGCGGCGTGGTCGCGCAGTGGGACCGGCGGGATGGCACGCTCACCACCTGGAACAGCACCCAGGTCTCCCACTTCGTCCAGCAGGGCCTGGTGGCCGCTCTGGGCCTGCCGCCCCACAAGATCCGCGTCATCGCGCCCGACCTGGGCGGCGGATTCGGCACCAAGGCCGCCGGCTACCCCGAGGATCTCCTGATTCCCCTGGCCGCCATGGCCCTCGGCCGCCCGGTCAAGTGGATCGAGGACCGGCGCGAGCACATGATGGGCGCGGCCCACGCCCGCGACCAGATCCACGAGATCACGCTGGCAGCGGCGCGCGACGGAACACTGCTGGCCATCCGTGATCGCATCTGGCTCGACTTCGGCGCCTACAACTCCTGGGGCATCGTGCTGCCCTACAACACGGTCGCTCACTTGATCGGCCCTCACCGCCTCCGCCACATGCAGGTGGAGTTCAGGGGTGTGGTCACCAACAAGACGCCCAATGCGCCCTACCGGGGCGCCGGCCGGCCCGAGACGGTCTTCGCCATGGATCGCATCGTCGACTGCCTGGCCCGCAAGCTGGAAATGGATCCGGCCGAGCTCCGGCGGCGCAACTACCTCAGAGCCGACGAGCTGCCCTGGGATCTTGGGATGCCCTATCGCGACGGCAACGCGCTCGTCTACGACA
>JBOHPM010000632.1:0-2180 GCA_050731715.1 Candidatus Rokuibacteriota bacterium | reverse complement strand
GCCTCGTCCACCTTGCCGTTGCGGAAGGGGGTCACCAGCGCGACGTTCGAACCCTGGAACGTCTGGGTCATAGTACCGTCTCCCCCGCCACCAGATCCTCGTAGCTCTCCCGGCGGCGTACGATGGTATACCGGCTGCCGTCGACGAGCACCTCGGCGGCGCGTGGTCGGGCATTGTAGTTCGAGGCCATCACGAACCCGTAGGCCCCCGCGCTCATCACCGCCAGCAGGTCACCTTCCTGGGCCCGGGGCAGCGCGCGGTCCTTGGCCAGGAAGTCGCCGGACTCGCAGATGGGGCCCACCACGTCGACCGTTTGGGCCGGGCGAGCGCCACCACTCTCGGCCACGTGGCGGATCTCGTGATAGGCGTCGTAGAAGGCCGGGCGGATGAGGTCGTTCATCGCTGCGTCCACGATGACGAAGCGCTTGGCCCCGGTGTCCTTTTCGTAGAGGACACGCGTGAGCAGCACGCCGGCGTTGCCCACGATCGAGCGGCCGGGCTCGAGGAGCAGGGTCACGCCCAGCTCGCGCAGCCGCGGCTCCAGCACCGCGGCGTACTCCTCCTGGCTGGGCGGCCGCTCGTCGCGGTAGCGGATCCCCAGCCCGCCTCCCACATCCATCAGGCGGATCTCGATCCGGCGCTCGCGCAGGGCCTTGACCAGCGCGACCACGCGGGCGGCGGCGTCGCCGAACGGGCCGGTCTTGGTGAGCTGGGAGCCGATGTGCATCTGGACACCGATCACCTCGAGACCGCCCAGGCTCGCCGCCAGCTCGTAGGCGGCGGGCGCGTGGTCGATGGGAATGCCGAACTTGGCCGACTTCAGGCCGGTCGCGATGTAGGGGTGGGTGTGGGGATCGACGTCGGGATTGACCCGCAGCGAGACCGGGGCGCGTGTGCCCATTCCGCGCGCCACCTCGTCGAGCGCGCGCAGCTCGCTCTGCGACTCGACGGTGAACAGCATGATGTCCGCCTTGAGGGCCTCCCGCATCTCTTCGCGCGTCTTGCCGATCCCCGAGAAGACGATCCGCCGGGGCGGCACGCCAGCCCGCAAGGCCCGGAAGAGCTCTCCGCCACTGACGATGTCGGCGCCGGCGCCGGCCCGGGCCAGCGTGGCGAGCACGCTGAGGTTGGCGTTGGCCTTGACCGAGTAGCAGACGAGATGGGGGACGTTCCGGAAGGCATGGTCATAGGCGGCGAGCGGCTCCAGCAGCGCGGCCCGAGAGTAGACGTAGGTGGGGGTGCCCACGGCGTCGGCCACCGTACGCAGCGACACCGACTCGCAGGAGAGATCGCCGTGGCGATACGCAAAGTGATCCATGTACGCGCGCGACCGATGTTTTGTGACCGTAGCACCCGGCTGGTGGCGTGTCAAGGCAGCGCGTCAGGCCGGGGCGGCCTGGGGATGACGCCGCCCGCTCGGGCCGGGGTTGCCCTCGGCGGGCGGCGCCTGGTGAACGTGCGCCCTACTTCTTCTTTAGCGTCAGCCCAGCCGCCTTGGCGGCTTGCTCGGCCTTGGCCTCCGACTCGGCGTGCTTGCCGTCTTTGTGCAGCTTTTCCGCCTCGTCGGCGAAGGCCAGCGCGGCATACTTGGCATTATCGAAGCGGTTTCCGACGCCGTCTCTGACCTGTTTGATAAGCGCCGGGCACTGCGAGGCCAGCGCGGGACCTGCCATCAGCGCCACGATCGCCAGGCTCAGCACACCAAGCTTCATCATGCCGGTTCCTCCTCGAATGTGAGATCGGGGGATGGAGCGCCCTTTTTCTAACGGCACCGGTCGGTGTTGTCAAGCGCCCTTGAGCTCACGCACCGCGGGCTGGGGACGTCACTTGCTACGAGACAGTGTCACCGTGACGACGTTGGAGCGCGCACTCTCGTTGGGCCGTGCCCCCGAATCCAGGGCGGTGACGGCGTACCGGTACGTCCCGGGGGCGACGCCAGAGTCGACGTACGCGGTCCGGTCGGCGGGGGTGGAGCCGACGCGAATGAAGGCCTCGCCCGCGCGGGCCCGATAGACTTGATAGCTGGCCACGTCGGCGTCCGGGCTGGCCCGCCAGCTCAGCCGCGCGCTGTCGCCGGCCGGGATGGCCACGAGACTGGCCGGCGGCGCCGGCGGCGTCGCGTCCCGCGGCGTGGCCTCCACCGACGCCGTGGGCGTTCCCCGGGCGAGGGTGTCGGAGTC
>JBOHPM010000631.1:0-2183 GCA_050731715.1 Candidatus Rokuibacteriota bacterium | reverse complement strand
GGCGCTCCGGTGTTCCTGCACGCGTCCGCCGATGTCCGGTTTCCTCACGTGCGGCTAGACGACGAGGACGAGCACGAGTTGGGCAACGTGCGGGTGCGGGTTCTGCACACCCCCGGACATACGCCGGAGGGTGTTTCGTTCCTCGTCACCGACCTCACGCGGGCGCGCGAGCCCTGGTTTGTCCTGACCGGCGACACCTTGTTTTCGGGGGGCGTCGGCCGCCCCGACCTGTTGGGCGAGGGCGCCGAGACGGCGCTGGCGGCGCAGCTCTTCGAGAGCCTGCACGTCACGCTGTTGAAGCTGCCGGACCACATCGAGGTCTACCCGGCGCATTTCGGGGGCGCCGCCTGCGGCAAAGGCCTCAGCGGCAAACCGGTGTCCACGATCGGCTTCGAGCGACGCTTCAATCCGGCGTTGCAGCTCACGTCAAAGCCGGAGTTCGTCAGGTTCGTCCTCGCGGACCTGCCGCCCCAGCCACCCGCGTTCGCCGAGAACCGCCGGCGGAACCTGGGTCTCGAGTAGCGCGATCCAGCTCGGGCTCCGCGAGAACCTGCCGCAGTTCTCGCTGCTCGTCCTCATCAACGCCTTCGTGGGGGCTATGGTGGGGCTCGAGCGGACCGTGTTGCCGCTCCTGGGGGAGCAGGAGTTCGGGCTGACCTCGAAAACCGCCATCACCTCGTTCATCGTCAGCTTCGGCGTGACCAAGGCGGTCATCAATCTCGTGGCGGCCCGGCTGTCGGATCGTATCGGGCGGCGGCCGATCCTCATTGTCGGTTGGGTGCTGGCCCTGCCCGTCCCGTTCCTCATCATCTACGCGCCGGCCTGGTGGTGGATCGACGTCGCCAACGTGCTGCTCGGCGCCAACCAGGCCATGGCGTGGTCGATGACCGTCATCATGAAGGTGGACCTGGTGGGGCCGCGCCGGCGGGGGCTAGCGCTCGGCTTGAACGAGTTCGCCGGTTACTTCGCCGTCGGGGTGACCTCGTGGGCGACCGGTTATCTGGCCGCGGTGTACGGGCTTCGGCCCCAGCCGTTCTATCTAGGAATCGTCATTGCCGTGACGGGCCTCGTGCTGTCCGTGCTCTTCGCGAGGGAGACGCGAGCCTATACGACGCTGGAGTTGCCGGCAGCCAGGCGACAATCGCCGGCTTTCCCCGCGCCCTCCCTGGCCCACATCTTCCGCGTCACCAGTTTCCAGGACGTCAGCCTGTTCGCCGCCTGCCAGGCCGGCCTCGTGAACAACCTCAACGACGGCATGTCCTGGGGTATCTATCCGCTGTTCTTTGCCGCGCACGGCCTGGACGTGGCGCGCATCGGCATCGTGAAGGCGGTCTATCCCGCCGTCTGGGGCATCCTGCAGGTCGCCACGGGACCACTCTCCGACCGACTCGGACGCAAGAGCCTGATCGCGTGGGGCATGGGGGTGCAGGCGCTCGGGATCTGGCTCACGGTCCTCATCCCCGATTACACGGCCTGGCTCGCCGGCGCAGCCCTTCAGGGTCTGGGGACGGCCATGGTCTACCCCACACTCCTCGCCGCCATCACCGACCACGCCGACCCATCCTGGCGCGCGTCGAGCCTCGGCGTGTACCGCTTCTGGCGCGACCTGGGGTACGCCGTCGGCGCGCTACTGGCCGGCGTCGTGGCCGATCTTGTCGGATTCGCGGCGTCCATCCACATCGTCGCGGTCCTGACGCTTCTGTCCGGCGTCGTCGTCGCCGGCCTCATGCGGCCTGCGGTGGCCGCCGGCGCGACCCAGGGGCACGGTGTTCCGGTTCACCGGTAGGAGGTAGATGACTCATGGGCAATAAACTGTCGCTGGAAACGCTGGCGGCTCAAGCCCTCGGCGAGATCGATCAGGCGTCCGGCGCCGTAGTCCCCCCGATTCATCCGTCGACCATCTACGAAGTCAATGCCGATGGCTCCTCATCTGCGGGCCTCGCCTACACCCGGGCCGACAACCCGACCTACGATCACGCCGAGCACCTCCTGGCGACGCTCGAAGGCGGAGCCGCTTGCATGCTATTTGCGTCGGGTAGCGCCGCCGCGACGGCGGTCTTCCAGTCGCTGTTGCCCGGCGATCACGTCCTCGTGTCGCGCATCCTGTACTGGGGGGTCCGCAAATGGCTGGCCGAGTTCGGCGTGACCTGGGGGCTCGACGTCGAGTTCCTCGACACGACCGA
>JBOHPM010000630.1:0-2184 GCA_050731715.1 Candidatus Rokuibacteriota bacterium | reverse complement strand
GCCAGCCTGAGTCGCCCTGGGGGCAACGTCACCGGGCTGTCCCAGCAGCTGACCCCCGAGATCCGGGCCAAACAGCTCCAGCTGCTCAAGGAGGCCCTGCCCAGGGTGTCCCGGGTGGCGGTCCTGCGCAGTCCCGCCACGACGGTGAGCCTGCAGGAGTACGAGACTGCCGGACAGGCCTTCGCGTTCCGCGTCCAGCTCGTCGACGTGCGCCGCGCCGACGATCTGGCGGGCGCCTTCGCCGCGATGGTCCGCGATCGGGTCGACGCCCTGCTGGTGCCCGGAGACATCCTGATGTTCACGGAGCGGCAACGGGTTGCCGCGCTGGCCCGCGAGCACCGGCTTCCCGGCATCTACTCGCTCCGGGAGTTCACGGAGGCCGGCGGGCTCATGTCCTACTCGGCGCGGATCACCGAGCAGTTCCGTCGGGCCGCCGTCTTTGTGGACCGGATCCTGCGCGGCGCCAGTCCGGCCACCCTGCCGGTCGAGTCCCCGAGCGCGTACGAGCTGGTGATCAACCTCGCCACCGCCCGGACGCTGGGCCTCACGATTCCACCGGCGCTGTTGGTCCGGGCCGACGAAGTCATCCAGTGACGGACCCCGACCGCCAGCATCGGGACACGGGGGCGCTCGACGCGTCGGCTGACGTGCTGGTGATCGGTGGCGGGCCGGCGGGCGCCTGGGCAGCCGTCGCCGCCGCCGAGACGGGCGCCCGGGTCATCCTGGTCGACAAGGGTTATCTGGGCACCAGCGGCGCCACGGCGCCCTCCAATACCGGAACCTGGCTCGTGCCGCCGGGCGAGGGCCGCCGCGCGGCCATCGAGCAGCGGCAGCCGCGCACCGGCGGCCTCGCCGATCCGCGCTGGGTGGAGCGCACGCTCGATACGGCGTGGGACAAGCTCCACTGCCTGGCCGCCTGGGGTTATCCGTTCCCCAATGACGACGAGGGCCGACCGTATCTCGCCAATCTGCGCGGCCCGGACTACATGCACTTCATGCGCCGCCGCGTCCTGGCCGCCGGTGTCTGGGTGCTCGACCATCATCCCGCCCTGGAGCTGCTCGGCGACGGAGACACCATCGCCGGTGCGGCCGGGATCGATCGCCAGCGCGCCCGGGCCTGGCGGGTCCGCGCCGGAGCCGTGGTCCTGGCGACCGGCGGCTGCGCCTTCGGCGAGCGCATGCTGGGCGCGGCGGTGCTGACCGGTGACGGCTACCTGATGGCCGCCGAGGCCGGCGCCGTGATGTCAGGCATGGAGTTCTCGGCACAATACGCGTTCACCCCGAAGCCGAGCGCGCTCAACAAGGGGCTACCGTACCGCTGGGCGAGCTTCACCCGGCACGACGGCACGCCGATCCCCATCGCCGGTCCCGACCGCCACGCCGCGGTGGCCGAGGCCCTGCTCCAGGGACCGGTGTTTTGCCAGTACGACCGGGCCACGCCCGAGGTGCGAGCGTGGCTCAGGCAGGGGCAGCCGAACTGCTTCCTGCCGCTCGACCGCAGCGGGGTCGAGCCCTTCACCGAGCGCTGGCCGGTGACGTTGCGCTGCGAGGGCACGGTGCGCGGGGTCGGCGGGATCAGGCTCGTCGACGACGACTGCGCCACCGGCGTGCCCGGGCTCTACGCCGCCGGCGACGCCGCCAGCCGCGAGCGGGTGACCGGGGCCATCAGCGGCGGCGGCGGTCCCAATTCCTCCTGGGCGATCGCGTCGGGCAACTGGGCGGGGCGCGCGGCCGCGATGTTTGCCGGGCGGATTGGCGCCCGCAGCGCGGACCGGCCGCTGACCTCTCTCGGCCAGGCCGGGTTGCGGCCCGCGGGGACGGCGCGCGAGGATCTCGAGCCGCACGAGATCGTCCGAATCGTGCGCGAGGAGATGCTACCGCTGGATCGCAACTTTTTCCGCCGCGCGGCGAGCCTGCGCCGGTCGCTGGAGCGGCTCGACGCATGCTGGGCTGATCTCCGACGCCACGGGTCTGGCGAGGGATTGGCCGCCGTCAAGACGCGCGAGGCGGCGGCATTGACGGCGACCAGTCGCTGGGCCTATCGGAGCGCCCTGGCGCGGGCGGAAAGCCGCGGCATGCACCGCCGCCGCGACAGGCCGGACCGGGATCCGGGGTTCACCTGCTCGCTCGAGGCGCGCGGACTGGACGAGGTCCGGGTGAGCGGGGCCCCATCATGATCGAGAT
>JBOHPM010000629.1:0-2195 GCA_050731715.1 Candidatus Rokuibacteriota bacterium | reverse complement strand
TCGCCCGCATCGTGGGCCGCGACAACGTCATCGCCGGCGCCGACTGCGGCTTCGCCGCCTCCGGCATCCGGTTCAACGACACCCATCCCAGCGTGGCCTGGCTGAAGTTCGCCGCCCTCGCCGAGGGTGCCCGGCTGGCCACGCGCCAGCTCTGGGGTCGTGCGTGAGGCGCTGATCGAAGAAACGGGGCCGCCCCGTACGCGGGCGGCCCCTGACCGCGCGGCTTCAGCCGGTCAGCTGTGCCAGCGGAACTGCTGCGGCTTGCGGGCCGACTCCTGGGAGATCATGACGTTGACCAGCGCCGGGCCACGGAAGGCCATCGCCTCCTGCAGCGCGGACTTCAGATCTTTCGGGTTCTCGATGAACCAGCCCTTGCCGCCGAAGGCCTCCATCATCTTGTCGTAGCGGGCGCCATAGATCAGCGCGTTCGGCTTCAGGTTCTGCAGCGGGTTGTCCGGATGTTTCGCGTGACCCGGGCCGATGCCGCCATTGTTGAAGACGACGATCTTGACGGGCAGCTGATAGCGGCAGACCGTCTCCATCTCCATGCCGGAGAAGCCGATCGCCGAATCGCCCGAGACCGAGATGACCGGCTTGTCGGGATGCACCACTGCCGCCGCGATGACGAACCCCATGCCGATGCCCATCGTGCCGTAGCTGCCGGCATCGAGCCGGTGCCGGGGCTTCGTGTTGAACAGCTGGGTGCGCCCGATGTCCATCGTGCTGGCGCCCTCCCCGATGATGATTGCGTCTTCGGGCGCCCAGGCGGCGACGTCCTTCAGCGCGCGGTAGTAGTTGGCCGGGGCCTGGTCGTCGGCGAGCTGGGGCGCGATCTGCGCTGCATTCGCCGCCGCCTTCTCGGCGATCGCCGCATGCCAGGGCGCGTCCTTGGGATAGACCCACTCGCGCTTCTTGAGTGCCTCGTTGATCTGCGCGACGATCGCCTTGCCGTCGCCGACCAGGGCCACCTCGGTCGCGGCGTTCTGGCCGATCGCCTCCGGCGCGATGTCGAGCTGGATGATGCGCACGTCCTTGTTGAAGCGCGGCGGCAGGCCGAAGTGCATGATCCAGTTGAGCCGCGCGCCCATCAGGAGCACGACGTCGGCATTCTGGAGAGCGTGGCTGCGCGCCGCGCCGACCGACAACGGATGGGTGTCGGGCATCACACCCTTGCCCATCGGGGAGGCGAGGAAGGGCAGCTTGGTGCGCTCGATGAAGGCGCGGACCTCGTCCTCGGCGCGCGAGTAGGCCATGCCCTTGCCGATGATGACGAGCGGCCGCTCCGCCGACCGGAGCACGTTCAACGCGCGTTCGACATCCTCCGGCACCGCCTGGGTACGCGGCGGGTCGGGACAGCGCGCCGGCTCGTCCACCCTCGCCTCATCGACCTTGGCGGTGATGATGTCGTCCGGCATGTCCAGATAGGCCGCGCCGGGCCGCCCGTAGATCGAGTTCCTGACCGCCATCTCGACATAGAACGGGATGCGGTACACGTGCTCGACCGCGTGGGCGAACTTGCAGAACGGGGTCGCGATCAGCACCTGGCGCTCCTCCTGGAACGCCCCCATGCCGTTGCGCCAGGACTCCGACGCGCCGCCGATGAGGACCATCGGCCAGCCGTTCTGCTGCGCGTTGGCGAGGCCGGCCAGGGCGTGGACAACGCCGGGGCCCGACACCACGAGGCAGGCGCCGGGGCGCCCGGTCAGATAGCCAACGGCCTGCGCGGCGTACGAGGCGGACTGCTCGTTGCGCATCCCGACGTAGGTGATCCCTTCCTTCTGCGCGGCCACGGCGATCGGACCCACCGGAAATCCGACGATCCCGAACATGAAATTGACGCCCTGCCGTTTGAGGCTCCTCGCCACGAGGGTGGCGCCATCCACTTCGCTCATGAGTTCCCTCCCGTCAGGGCTGACAACCGCTCCTCTTCCCCTGGTCGCGAGCTAAGATCGCGCCCCTACGAGCCGGAGTCAAGGGCCCCGGCGCCCTTGGCGTCGAAGTGCGGGCCGCAAGTAGGGTCCCTGACGCGCTGTGTAGAAGTACAGGGCCGCTGTGGCCCTTTGGTCCCATGGACCAGGCAGCCGCCATCCCTTATACCGGCACAAGGGAGGGAGCAAGACATGAACTGCAAGACAACGATGTCGGCCGCCGCGGCCTGGGTGGTGGCAATAGCGCTCGTCGTGGCCGTCTCAGCC
>JBOHPM010000628.1:0-2196 GCA_050731715.1 Candidatus Rokuibacteriota bacterium | reverse complement strand
CGCGTCCGCGTCGTGTTGACGCTGCCGACGGAGCTCGCCCGGTCAGCGTAGTTCGCCCTCCGCCTGGTACAGTTGCGCTAGTCTCCCTGCCGCCTGGCTATTGCCGCCAGCCCCGAACCCTGGGCTGAATAATGTTGGGCAGCAATGCCTGCTCCCCCGATGATGGAACGGGGCGCATGGACTGGCCTCTGCCGACCATTCGGATCGGGTCGGGAAAGGGGACAGGCGTTGAACTCTCGGGCACTACTAATGACGTGTGGCCTGATCCTCGGCGCCGCCAGTCCGGTCCACGCCGAGCTCTATCTCGCCGTGTTCGGCGGCGTTGCCTTCAGTGAGAGCAAGGTCACCGAGACCCGGCTCGACGTGACCAACCCGCAGCTGGGGACCCTGATCTCCCTTGACGGCAAGCTCGACGCGATCGAGTTCGACGACTCGCTGCTGGTCGGGGCCAAATTCGGTTACTTCTTCACCCGCCCCTTTCTGGGCGGCCACTTCGGCACCGAGCTCGAGTTCTACTACACCCAGCCAGAGGTATCGTCGCAGACCGTCACCTTCAGCGGCACCATGCAGGGCGTGCCCACGACGACCCAGCTGAGCGCGAGCGCCAGCTTCGACGTCTTCACCGTCGCCCTGAACCTGCTCTACCGGCTGCCGCTCTTCACCAGCGAGGCCTACCCGAATGGCCGCCTGCAACCGTACATCGGCGTGGGGGCGGGAGCCTTCATCGCCACGATGGAAACGCGCACGACACCCCTCGACTCCAACAAGCAGATCGAGGACACCGATGTACAGCCCGGCGTGCAGGCCCTGGGCGGCCTGAAGTTCTTCCTCACCCGGAATGTGGCCGTGTTCGCCGAGTACCGGTTCGCCCAGACCGACGAGTTCACGTTCGACTTCAAGGCGCAAGGGACCCTGGGGGGCCTCCCCGTGACCGAGACCGCGCGCGATCGCTCGGACCTGACGCAGCACCAAGCTGCCTTCGGAATCGCCGTCCACTGGTAAGCCCGGCGCGCCGTGCGCCAAGCAATTCTGTGGCTCGCTTCGGCGGCCTGGACGGCGCTCGGTCTGGCTCTCGAGGTCTCCGGCCTGTTTCCCCGCGTTCCCTGGGCCGCTCTGGCCCTTGTCGGCTTCTGCGTCTGCGTCGCGGTGACCTACGTCACCCTCGCGCACCTCGAGGCCGAGGTGCTCGCCCGGCCGCGAGTACGCTTGGACATCTCGGGGGCGCCGAGCAACAGCCGGACGGTTCCGCTGCTCGAGCGGCAGCCGGATAGCCGGCTGGCCCGGACCCACGACGGTTTTCTCCGGCTCTTCACCGTGCAGGCGTCGTCCTTCGTGAAGAACTGCACGGTCCGGGTCAACGACGTGCGCCAGAACGGGTACACGTGTGCTGGCTTCGTGCCTACCCCCCTGCGGTGGTACGGGGCCGACGGACCGGGCGCGGAGCTACGGAGCTTTCAAGGACGGGACTACGTTCTGTTCCTGTATCGCCAGCCTCCCGAGACCTGGTGGGAGCTCCAGGCTCCCGTCCGGGAGGGCATGGGGGTTCGCCTGCGCTTCGAGCCTGGCGATTACGAGGTCGACCTCGTCGTGCTCGCCGAGAACGCCCCACCCCACCCGCTGATCACCGGGCGCCTGGCCGACACGTAGCGTCCGGACGACGTGACGCTGGGCCGGGCCGGGGGCGCCACCTAGCCAATCAACCTGGCGTAGGCGTCCAGCAAGGGCAGGGCTTTCTCGCGGCTTTCCGAGGGGAGCCCGAAGATCGCCCGGCTGACGCCAGCGGTACGCAGCCCGTCCAGCGCCGCCTTATCCGGCTTGGCGAAGAAGATGCTCACCGGGATCGATTGGGGAGCGCGCCCCGCGTGCTCGGCCTGCCGACGCAGCGCCGGGATACGGTCAGCCGGGTTCCGGCCGGGACGGGAGATGGGCATCCAGCCGTCGGCAAACTCGATGACCCGGTCGAAGGTGGTTGGCCCATCGCCACCCATGAGGATCGGGGGATGGGGCTTCTGCAGCGGCTTGGGATGCGACCAGATCTTGTCGAACCGGACGAACTCGCCGTGGAATTCGGCCTCTTCCTTCGTCCAGATCTCCTTCATGGCCAGCACGCGCTCGCGCAAGACGCGCCAGCGCTTCTTGAAGTCCGTGCCATGGTTCTCCATCTCTTCAGCATTCCATCCGCCGCCGATCCCGAAG
>JBOHPM010000627.1:0-2197 GCA_050731715.1 Candidatus Rokuibacteriota bacterium | reverse complement strand
GTGCCGGCGGGGCGGCTCGGGAAACCGCTGCTCGACGAGGTGATGGTGCCGCAGCCCCACCGCCTCACGCTGGATCTCCAGGGCGAGCCGGGCGCTGGCGGCGCGACCCCACGCCTGTTCGTACTCACCACTCAGGCGTTCGCGGACCGACGGCTCGACGGCGGCATCCAGCGCGGCGGCCACCCGGGCGACCTCGGCCAGCGCTTCGTCGAGCCGCTCGCCGGCCCGCCCCAGAGCCGTGGCCTTCTCGGCCACGAGCTCGCGCTCGACCCGGGCCACCGACTCGCCGCGGGGGGAGCTCAGCGGTCCTCCCGGGCCGTCCGGGCCCGGGCCTCCGCATAGACGGCCAGGGTCCTGTCGATCTGGAGATCGACACCGAAGTGGAGCGTGGCCACTTCCCGGGCGCGCACGCCCATCACCCGGCGACGCTCACCATCCACGAGCAAGCCGATCGCGGCCTCGGCCAGGGCTGCCGGCTCCGCCTTGGTGAGCAGGCCGCTGGCGCCGTCCTGCACCACCTCCTCGCAGCCGGGGGAGGCGACCGCCACCGCCGGCAGGCCGCAGGCGGCCGCTTCGGCCAGGACCAGTCCCTGGGTCTCCGTCTCCGACGCGAACATGAACAGATCGGCTGCCTGGTACCAGACCGGCAGGTCGGCGTGGGCTCGGAGCCCCAGGAACTGGATGCGATCGGCGATGGGCAGCGAGCGGGCCAGTCGTCGCAGCGCTTCGGCCTGGGTTCCCTGCCCGATCAGAAGGAGCCGCGCGCGGGGCACGGTGCTGGCGATCCGATCGAAGGCCAGGAGAATGCGCTCGACACTCTTTTCGCGGTCGAGTCGCCCCACGTACAGCAGCACGCGCTCGTCGGCGGCCAGCTCGAGAGCGCGGCGGGCGTCCGGGCGGTCGCCCGGACAGAAGCGGCCCAGATCGATCCCGGTCGGTACGACGGCAATCGGAGTGCGGACGCCCCGCCCCAGCAGCTCGTCGCGGATGACCGCGGACGGGGCGATGACCGCGGTCGCCCGGGCCGCGAACCGGGTGCTCAAACGCACCGCGGCCGCCTCCACCAGGGTGCGCTGCAGGGGGACGTAGTGGGCGTACTTCTCATACCGCGTGTGGTACGTGAAGATGAGCGGCCGCCGAGGCCGGCGGGCCAGCCGGCGCGCCGTCGGGCCCAGCAGGAACGGGTGCTGCGCGTGGAACACGTCGGGGGCCAGGGCGCGGGCCCGGGCCGCGATGGCCCGTGAGAACGGGATAGCCAGGGCAAACTCCGGGTAGGTCACCGCCGGGATCGATGGGTACCGGACGACGTGCGGATCGGCGTCGGCCCCCGGGAACCGCGGCGCGAACACCCACACCTCGTGGCCGCGGCCGGCCAGGCCCCGCCGGAGCGTCTCCACCGACGTGGTGACGCCCCCGCAGAACGGGACGTAGTTGTTGGTGAAGAGAGCGACGCGCACGGCCCGCCCGTTAGGCCTTGTTGAACTTCTCGAAGTCCTCCGGCTTGATGCTGCCGAGCCACTCCCGGATGCGCTCGGGATCGTCGGCCTTCACCGCCTCAGGCTCCTTGGCGGGAACATCCAGGGTCTTGGCCTTGCGCACGACCTCCTCGTCCACGTAGATGGGCGCCGCCACCCGGAGGGCCAGCGCGATGGCGTCGGAGGGGCGGGAGTCGACGGTGTACTCGACGTCCCCGAGCTGGACGTGCAGGACCGCGTAGAAGGTGTTCTCCTTGAGCTCGGTGACCACCACCTTGAGCACGCGGGCGTCGATCGACTCGAGGATGTTCTTGATGAGATCGTGGGTCATCGGCCGGGGCGTCGAGATCTTCTCCAGCTCCAGCGCGATGGCGTTGGCTTCGAAGATACCCACCCAGATCGGCAAGGAGCGCTTCTCCTCCTCATCCTTCAGGATGATGATGGGCATGTTCGAGAGCGGATCGAGGGCCAGCCCGCGTACTTTCATCTCGACAAACATACGGTCTCCTCCGGCAGCAACGCGACGGTCCCACGCAGGCTGTGAGGCAGCACCTCGGTGATCCGGGCGGACAACACGTCGCCGACGCTCGCCGCCTCCTGCGCCTCGAGGTTCACGACCCGATTGCAGCGGGTCCGACCCTGGAGCTCGGCGGCATTCTTCCGCGACCGCCCGTCGACGAGAACGTCGACCGTCCGTCCCAGCAGCCGGTGGCTCCGGGCCG
>JBOHPM010000626.1:0-2205 GCA_050731715.1 Candidatus Rokuibacteriota bacterium | reverse complement strand
CCGCGCTCGAGCATCGCGTCGGTCATATCGACGGCGATGACGCGCCCGGACCGGCCCGTCGCCTTCGCGGCAAGGAACGTGTCGAGCCCGCTCCCGGCCCCCATGTCGACGACCGTCTGGCCCGGACGAGGCTGGCCCATCGCGAGGGGATTCCCGACGCCGGCAAAGGGAGCGGTCACGGAATCGGGCAAGTCCGCCAGGGCCTCGCCGGAGTAGCCTAACCGCTCTACCGCGTATTCAGGGCCTGTGTGGAAGTGGTAGCCCCTCTTCGGGTCGCGAACGACGTCGCTGTAGACCTTCCTGACCTCTGCCCGGAGGCGTTCCGCGTCGACAGGCATCGCCGTCTCCTTCCTCGTCGCGACTGAACTCCGCGCCCCTTGTTTTACGCCCGGCCCTCGTATAGGGTCCAATACGTTGTTTGGATTCTGGGGATAGGGAAAACCCGATGACCCTGCGTCAGATCGAGGTCTTCCTGGCCGTCGTCCGGGACAAAAGCTTCAGCCTGGCCGCCAGGCGCATCCACCTGTCCCAGCCGACCGCATCCGAGCACATGCAGCAGCTAGAAATGGAGCTCGGCGCCACGCTCTTCACCCGTCGGGCCCGCGCGATCGCGCTCACCGAGGCCGGGCGGATCTTCGAGACTTACGCGGCCCGAATCTTCGCGGACGTTGCCGCCGCTCGCCAGGCCGTCGTCGAGCTCGACGGGCTCAAACGCGGGTCGCTCCTCATCGGTGCCAGCACCACCCCGGGCATCTATCTGTTGCCGGGCCTCATCGGCGAGTTCCGCGCACGGCACCCCGGCATCGACCTTCACCTCGACATCGCCAACTCCCACGTCATCGAGGAGCGCGTGCGTGCCGATGAGCTTGATCTCGGCGTGGTCGGCGGCCACGAGCTGGCCCGGGGGGAGCGGTGTCTCACCGCCGGCCTGGTCGACGAGCTGGTGCTCGTCGTGCCGGCGCAACACGTCTGGGCCCGTCGTCGCGATATCGCCCCGAAGGCGCTCGCGGAGCAGCCCCTCCTCGTGCGGGAGGAGGGCTCGGCTACGCGGCGAGCGACGGAGCGCTCGCTGGCGATCGCCGGCGTCAAGTACACGGTTCGCATGGAGCTGGGCCACACCGAAGCGATCAAGCAAGCGGTGATGGCGGGGCTCGGGGTCGCGTTTCTCTCTGTCTACGCCATCGCCGGCGAGGTGGCGACCGGCCGTCTGGCTGCCTTGCGAATTCGCGGCCTTCCCATTCGACGGCATTTCCACGTCATCCACAGCGACGGCCGGCCCCCGGGGGCGAGCGCGCGGGCCTTTCTCCAGCATCTCGACACGGTTCGCAGCCAGCCCCCTGGTCTTTCTTCGGCGAGGAAGCGGTAACGGCGACGATCCTCCAGGCACCTCTCAATACGCGAGCGATTCACACGAACTTCACCGCGACCGGCCCGAGCCCACCACCAAAACGTCGCCTTGAGGACCCCGGCAGGACCATGTCGCCCTCCTCCAAAGCCAGCTCCGATTCGGCCAGTTTGTTCACCAGCCAGGTGAGGGATTCGGCCGGGTTGTCAAGGGGCCCGTCAGCCCGGCAGCACGATATGGTCGAAGCCCTCGGCGTAGGTGAAGCCTTTCGCCTGCCCCAGCGCCGTGGCTCGATCGCGCATGCGCGTCTCGACCGCCCTCACGTCACGTACCTGGCTCGCGTGGCAGGCGATGGCCTTGAGCTTCAAGTCCATGAGGTCGGTGATGTCGACGACGAGCCCAGGTCGCTCCCACGACGCCTCCGGTGACGCGGTGGTCTCGGTGCCACCCCGGGAAGTTCGTGTACGTCCGGTTCGGGTTCTGCGTGATGAGCAGGTCGGGCCGCCACCGGCGAATCTCGCGTGTGACGTCCCGTCGGAGCTGGCGGGTGTCCTCGACCTCGCCGTCCTCGTAGCCGAGAAACTCCATGTTCTCGACGCCGAGCACGCGGGCGGCACGCCGCTGTTCCTCCTGCCGAATCGCCGCGAGGCGCTCTGGCGTGATGGCCCGGTCGCCCGATCCCTTGTTGCCATCGGTGACGATGACGTATGCGACTGCGCGCCCCTCCTGCACCAGCCTCGCGACGGTCCCGCCCGCCAAGAATTCGGGATCATCGGGGTGTGCGGTCACGACCAGGACTTGCCGGTTCGCGCCTGTCAACAGCCTTCGCGTTCCGCCGTGACGCCGGCCGACGCTCGGCG
>JBOHPM010000625.1:0-2207 GCA_050731715.1 Candidatus Rokuibacteriota bacterium | reverse complement strand
TTCGGTAGGCCACGACGCCGTCGTCCCCCTCCTCCTTCGGCCCATCACCCTTGACTGCGATGATCGAGTGCGCTCGAATCCGGGGCGAAACCGGCATAGACGCCAGCATGCGGAGCCCGATGTCGGCGTTCGTCAGCGGAATCGAGGGGTCCGTCGTCACGCCGCCTTCGGAGTACGCGTAACCCAGGAGCACGAAGTTCATCCCGATCGGCGTATTCGCATACGCCCGCGGCTCGAGGTCCTGCCCGTGGGCGCGCGGGGTCGTGACGGCAAGGGCGAACAGCGCCAGAGTGGCTGCTGCGCCCCTCACGGAGAGGGCAAGGGTTCTCGGCCGGGCGGCAGCGGAGGACCCCACGCGTGACGCCCTCACACGGCGAGCTGGTTGCGGCCGGCGCGCTTGGCGCGATAGAGCGCCTCGTCGGCGGCCCGGACGACTTCGGCGGCCGTCGGCCCGGCCGACGTGGAGTCGGCCACGCCGACACTGACGGTGACGCGCTGGCTTCGCCCGTTGCCCGGCCTGGGCTGTTTGGGCCTGCGGCGGGGCCGGCGGCGCCCGCGCACGCCGAACGCCGATTCGGCGATCGCCTCCCGCACCTTCTCGAGGTGAGGGGTGGCCTCCTCGGCCGACAGACCGGCGAAGACGACGGCGAACTCCTCGCCGCCGTAGCGGAACGGCCGGCCGCCTCCGGACACGTCCATGAGCACCGTGGCGACTTTTCTGAGGAGCTGATCGCCGGCCTGATGGCCGTGCGTGTCGTTGAATCGCTTGAAGTGGTCGATGTCGACCATGGCCACTGCATAGCGCTCGCCGAGCTCGGCCAGCCGATCGTTCAGGGCGCGCCGGGACGGCAGCCCGGTCAGCTCGTCGCTGAACGCCATCGCGTGGGAGGCCTCCAGCAAGGCGATGAACAGGATGAGGCTCCCGGTCACGAGATACAGACTGGCGTCGAGGCCGTCGCCCCCCAGCCCGAGGCCCAGGAACGCCGCCACCACTGCCCACACGAAGCCGCCTTCCGTCGCGCGCGGGCGGCTCAGGAAGCGGACGAACACCAGGGCCAGGGCGGCGCCGAACGCGAGGACGCCCCACCATTGCAGCGGCGCCGTGGCGGCGATCGTGTGCCAGACGGCCCGGGCCGCCTCGGCGGCAGCGGGAACGAAGAGCACCGCCACCGCCAGGGACTGGGCCGCGATGAGCATGGCCCAGAGCCGGACCCGGCGCCAGGGTGAGCCCCAGTCGGGCATCCAGGCCAGAGCGGCCAGGTTGACCGGCACGAGCAGGGTGATGACCGTCCGGGCAATGCCGGCCGCCGTGGCCGGGGCGCCGGCGCGGGCCCAATGCGCGGTCACCTGATCGGCCAGGAGGAGCACGATCAGGGCAAGGACGATTCGCGTGTTCCGGAAGCGGAGACCAAGCACGACACCGGTGAGCGTGATCGCGTAGCCGGCGCTGGGGACGACCGGGTGGGCCCAGTCTCGCAGGTCAGGCACGGTGAGAACGAGGGCAGCGGCTCCGAGGAGCAGGAAACCCGGGAGCAGCCGGAGAAGGCGTCTCAACCCAGGGCGAGGCAGCGGATCTCGGGGAGCCCCTTCGCCGCCAGCTCCCAGGAGGCGCCGGCGTCGAGCGATCGGAAGACGCGCCCATCCTCGGTGCCGAACGCGGCGACGGGGCCGACCGTGGCCAGGCACGCGGTGTCGATGTTGTGGGAGAACCACTCGGGGAGGCCCGCCCGGCACCGCTCGAAGTCGTCTCCCCCGTCGAGACGGCGGCGATAGATCGCGGAACGCCGGCCGCCCGGTCCCGTGGAGGCGGTCATCAGCACCCAGTCTCCGGCGACCGCGACCGCCCGCGCGTACCGCGCGTGCAAGCCGGCGGTCACGAACTCCCAGGACTCGCCCTGATCGCGACTCACTCCGAGGCCGACGGCGGCCGCCACCAGCACCACTTGCGGGCGTGTGGGGTGAGCAATGACCTGGTGGACGTCGACCTCGATGTCGAGCGTGGGCGTCCAGCCGCGCTCGCCGTCCGGGGACCGCAGCACCCCGCCGACATGGATGTTGACGTAGGTGGCCGCCTCCCGGGGACCAGCCGCGATCGACCGCACGTCGGCAGGATCGCCCCACGGGGTGTACCAGGCGTCCCGGCCCTCGGCCTGCTCGAACGGCCCAACGGAGCTCAGCCGGCCGCCGGCCAGCCGTAGCAGATGGGC
>JBOHPM010000624.1:0-2211 GCA_050731715.1 Candidatus Rokuibacteriota bacterium | reverse complement strand
CGTCCACGCGGCCGGCATCTGTGGGACCGACGTGCACGCGACGCAGGGGCTATTTCCGTGGAAGCCGCCGCTGGTACTGGGTCACGAGTACACCGGCGTCGTGCAGGCCGTGGGGCGCGGCGTGAGTAGGCGATTCATCGGACGACCAGTCGTGTGCGAGCCGTCGTACGGCTGTGGGGCGTGCGCCGAGTGCCGGGAAGGCCGCGTCTCGCAGTGCCCGCGGTGCACGCGCGTCGGCGGCTTCGCCGAGCGCGTCGTGCTGCCCGTGTCCTGCCTCCACCCGTTGCCCCGTGGGGTCGATGCCGTGACCGCGGCGCTGACCGAGCCCGCCTCCTGCTGCCTGGCCAACCTCGAGATGGTCCGCCTGCCCCGCGGGGCGACCGTGCTGGTGATCGGCGGCGGCATCATGGGTCTCCTGACCATGGTGCTGGCCCGCCGCCGCGGCGCCCGGCGGCTCATCGTGTCCGACCCCATCGAAGAGCGGCGCGCGATGGCCAAGCGCCTCGGCGCCGCCGCCGTAGTGGACCCCGCGCGCGAGAGCCTCCGCGACCGGGTGCACGCGCTGACGCGGGGCCGAGGCGCCGACGTGGTCTGCGAGGCGGTGGGCAAACCGGAGCTGGTGGCGGAGTCGCTCACCCTGGTGCGGCCCAACGGGACGGTTCAGCTCGTCGGCGTCAACCCCAAGGGCAGCCAGCTCGCCCTGGACCTCTGGGACGCCCACTTCCGCGAGATCACGATCCAGGGTGCCTTCGGCCGCGGTCGTGCCTTCCGCCGCGCGCTGGCGCTCATGCCGAAGCTCGCCGTCAAGCGACTGGTCACCGCGCGATTCCCGCTCGACCGCATCGAGGCGGCGTTCGCCCACGCCGCGGCGGGACGAGGGGTGAAGACCGTGATCACGCCGGGCGCATCGAACCCAGGATGAACTGGGTGACGTTCCGGAAATGACGCGGGCCATCGCCGTGCGGATACATCGTGACCATGACTTCCGCCTTCGCTTCGTGCTGACGCTCGGGCGGGAGATGGGCGGTCGTGACGCTGGCCAGGACGTTCCAGGCCGACGAAAAACTCTCGAAGTCGAAGCCGAGCGTTTCGCGTTCCACTCGCGCCTCGATGCCCACGTCTGCTAGTTGTCGCAAAAAGGGACTGGGGTCCGCCAGGGCCCCGGGCCCGACGCCAGGCACAGGCGGAGGGCCGGCAAAGCGCCCCGCCGTCTGCTGGAACAACACGATGTCACACTCGTCTGGCCCCGCCCAGACCGCGGCGACCAGACGACCCTGAGGCCGTAGTACGCGAGCCAGCTCCCGTGCCGCAGCGGCGCGGTCGATCACGTACATGAGGCTGAGCGAGGCGAGCGCTACGTCGAAGGCCCGATCCCCGGTCGGCAGGCGCTCGGCCCGTCCCTCGCGGAGATCGACAGTCAGCCCGCGCGCGGCCATCCGTTGCTGGGCCAACCGCAGCATGTCCGGGCTGAGATCCACGGCGATGACGTGGCCTGTCGGTCCCACGAGCTGCGCGGCGCGCTCGGCGACGGCGCCGGTGCCCGTCCCGAGGTCGAGAACGCGCTGTCCCGCCTCCAACCTGGCCCGCGCGATCACGTTGTCCACCACCGGGGCGAATCGCCGGTCGACCTCGCGCAGGTAGATGTCCGAGATGCGATTCCACACACCGGTCTGCCAGGCCAGTCCCGCCGCCTCCCGATCGGGCTCCACGGTGCACCCCTTCCAGACTTCGCGGAATCGCCCTAGTTCGGCGCCGCGATCCGACCCACCACCCGAGGACTGGAGTCGCCGCCCGACGTCGATCTCACCACCACGATCTCCGCCTGGGCTGGCACGATCCCGACGAGCGCCCGGATGGTCAGGCCGTGAGTCACGAGCACGAGCGTTCCCGGCCCACGCCAGGTGGACACCAGGTCCTTCAGCTCGCGGAGCCGTACCGGGACTTCTGGATTTCTGTCCGGGACGAGGGCCCACGAGCTGTCGACCGGGCCGACGGCCATCACGCGCGCCGTGTCCAGGCAGCGGCACCAGGGCGAGGACACGAGCCGGTCCACGCGCACGCCACGACGGCGGAAGACCTCGCCCAGCGCTCGGGCCTGCTCGCGACCCGGCTCGTCCAGGTTCCGCTGCGTCTTGCAGTCGTCGATCCTGAACCCGGGCGGGTCCCCACCGTAGCCCGGGGGCGCGCTGGCGTGGCGGATCAGTGCGACGT
>JBOHPM010000623.1:0-2214 GCA_050731715.1 Candidatus Rokuibacteriota bacterium | reverse complement strand
CCAGGAGGTAATCGCGCGATTGCTCGGCCTCGCGCCGGAGGTCGGCCGTGCGCACCCCGACCAGCTCGCCCTGCCATTTCTTCACCTTGCCCCCGATGAACACCGCTTCGACATTGCTCGTGTCCATACCGAGCACGACCGCGCCGTAGGCGTGATTCAACGGCATCACGTTGATGGCGTCGGCGGCCAGCATGATGATGTCGGCTTCCTTGCCGGGGGTGAGCGAGCCGACCTTCTTGTCGAGGTGGTTCACGGTCGCCCCGCCCAGGGTGGCGATCTCCACCACCTGCTTCACCGTCATCAGCGGCGGCGCGTTCTTCTCGCCGGCTCGCTCGCGGGAGAAGATCATCATGCGCTGCAGGAAGAAGGCCGTGCGCATCTGCGTGAAGAATTCGGTGGGGATCTCCGTCTCCACGTCGTTGCTGAGCGACAAGGGGATCTTGTGATCGAGCGTCTGCTGGAAGGGCGGCACGCCGTGCCCCATCTCCATCTCGATAGGCGCGGCGACCGACACCCGGCCGCCCGTATCGGCGATGAGCCTCCACTCTTGCGCGTCGAGGTTGCAGCAGTGGATGTAGGTGCAGTCCGGACCCATCAGCTTGGCCAGCGGCAGCAGCTGTCCGGTCCCATTGGCATGCAGCGTGATCGGCGCGCCGACCTCGCGGCCCACCGCCCAGTGCGCCGGGTCGAGCGCGGCGGCCAGCGCCAGGGTCAGCAGCTGCTCATCCGACGCGAAGTACTGCTTGCGCAGGCGCCGGATATCGTTCGGATACTGATTGCGGGGTCCCGCCGTCCCCGTGCCGTAGGCATAGACGGAGCGGATGCCCGATTCCTTCAGCCCCTGGATGGCGGCATCGGAGTGCTCGGGCGAGTTCGAGATATGCGACCAGTCGAGCAGCGTCGTGACGCCCGCGTTGATGGCCCCGCAGGCGCTGAGCAGACCACCGATGCGGACGTCCTGGGGCCGGTACACGCTGCGGGCGGTCCCGCCGATGTCGCGAAAGTAGTCGGGTTGCAGCCGGCCGTTGGGAAGGATGTTACGCAGGGGGCCCTGCCAGATGTGACGGTGCGAATCGACGAAGCCCGGCATGATGATCATGTTCGAGGCGTCGATCACGGTGGCCGTGGCCTGGAGGTTGGCCCCGACGGCGGCGATCTTCGATCCCTCGATCAGCACGTCGCCCTTCTCGAGGTCGCCGAGCTGGGCATCCATCGTCAGGACGACGCCGCCCTTCAACAGGAGGCGCTGGCCCGGCGAGCCGCTGACCGGGACGGTCCCCGCGGCGGCCTGTGTCGACGCGCAGCCGGCCAGGCTGGCGGCGGCGGCGAGCCCTGCCGTGCTCGCGGCCAGGAAATCGCGGCGCGGCACTCCGGGGGTCGCCTCGAGGTTCGGAGTGTCGGGCGTTCTCGGTGACTCAGACATGGCCCACCTGGCCGGGAGTCTAGCACGAGGAACGGATGCGTCCCTTGCACTCGCCCGCCTGACCGGCCCGGCTGCGCCTGCCCCCTCGATCCCTGCGCCTACGGCCCCTGCCTCCCGCGGAGCCCCGTGGCTGAGAATCGACGAGGCCAGACGGCATGCACGGCCTCGAGCTGTTCGACGCACGCGGGGTCGTTGAGATCCACAACCAACAGAGACGCCTCGGCCGTCTGTAGTGTGCTCGCGAGCCACGGCACCGGGTGCTCAGGCGAGACGGCTGGGAGGTCCACGAGCTGGAAGTAAATGTCCTCGTGGGGCATCATCCCGGGCTCGGGATGCTGGGTCGTGAAGGGATACGGCGCGGCCTGCGCCCCGGAGCCCGTCAGCCGCGCATGCAGCGATGACTTGCCCGCGTTCGGTGGCCCGAGCAACGCAATCTGGGTCGCGCCCTCAGGGCGTATCATCAGCGCCGGCCCGCCGCGAGCCCCAGCTCTTGGGGGCCGCTCGAGCTCTTCGGACAGCTCCTTGATGCGCCGCTTGATGTCGCCTTGGAGGTGATCGGTTCCCTTGTGCTTCGGGATCACGCGGAGCATTTCCCGTAGCCGCTCCGGCCGCTCCCTGGGGTCGCGCGCCTTGCGGAACGCGGCCTCCGCGGCCTTGTACTCGGGCGTAAGGTTGGCGGGCATCCGTGTCGGGAATGCGGAGCCGGTAACCTCAGATCTCGTCCGGCTGCGCCGGCCACGCGCTCATTTTACGGCGGGGCCAGGCTGGTAGGATTCGCCCCGCCGGCCCTC
>JBOHPM010000622.1:0-2222 GCA_050731715.1 Candidatus Rokuibacteriota bacterium | reverse complement strand
CCGTAGGTCATGGACAACCCCAGCCCGGTGCCCTGCGGGCCCTTGGTGGTGAAGAACGGATCGAAGATGCTGTCGCGGATCGCCTCGGGGATACCGATGCCGCTGTCGCTCACCATCACCTCTACCTGGTCGTCGACGAGCATCGAGGTGAAGGTGAGAACGCCGCCCGACGGCATGGCGTCGACGGCGTTGAGGATGAGGTTGGTCATGGCTTCCCGCAACTCGGCGGGGTCCCCGGCGATGAGCGAGATCGACCCCAGCCGGGTCCGCACGTCGATGACGACGCCGCGGCGCAGGCAGTCCTCGTGCCAGCGGGACTGGGTCATCTCCACGGCGTCCCGCACCACCTCGTTGAGGTCCACGGGCACCAGGGGCTGGTCGCGACGCACCCGCGCGAATTCTTGCAGTCGCCGTACGGTCTGGGCCCCGTCCAGGGCCGAGCGCTCGATGACCTGCAGCCACTGGCGCAGCCTGGGGTCTTCCGTGCGGCGCAGGAGCAGCTGGGTGCGACCGAGGATGGCGGCCAGCAGGTTGTTGAAGTCATGGGCCACCCCGGAGGCCATCTCCCCGAGGGCCCGCAGCTTCTCGGTCCGCACCAGGTGGTCCTGGGCCGCCGCCAGCTCGCCGTAGGCGCGCGAGCGCTCCTCGAACAGGTGGGCGCTGCGCAAGGCCAGCGCGGCCAGGTCGGCGATGCTGCCGGCCAGCCGGACCTCGATCTCCGTGAAGCCGTGCTCGTGACGACCCAGGGTCAGCACGCCCAGCACGCGCTGGCCGGCCAGCAGCGGCACCCCGACCCAGTGGGGCAGGTCCCCGTCGGCGGGGCGCGTGAGGCCGCGGCGGGCGCACTCGACCGCGTAGTCGTCCGTGCGCAGCGGCTGCCCTGTCTCCAGCACGACGGCAGCCAGCCCCACACTGGGCAGGTGTCGCCGTTCCCCGCTCGGCTCGAGCCGACCCGACTGCACGCGCAGGGCCGTCTCGACCTCTCCCGTCTTGTCCTCGACGAGCAGCACCGCGATGTGATCCACTGCCACCACCCGGGGCAGCTGCAGGCGAATGGCCTCCAGCAGGGCCTGACGGTCGACCTGGCCCGTCACCGCCCGTGCGAGCGCGTGGAGCACGGACAGCTCTTCCACCTGCCGACGGTTCTGCTCGAACAGCCGGGCGTTGTCGAGGGCAACGCCGGCCTGGTTGGCGATGGCCTCCATCAAGGCCAGCTCGCCGGCGGTGAACTCACGCACGTGCTCCCGCCACACGGCGATGAAGGCGGCGACCAGCCGCTCCTTGGCCAGGATGGGGACGAAGAGCTGGCTGCGGTGGGGCGCCGCCTCGATGAGCGCGCGCGGAACGCGCGGGTCACTGGCCGCCTCGGAGGCGAAGGTCGCCCGCCGGGTCTGGGCCGCCTCCGCATAGAAGGGATGGTTCACCACCGAGATCCGGAGGCGCCGGAGCGCCGGCAGCCACTGCGGGGGCACGTGGTAGCCGGCGGTCGGAACGAGGTGCTCGCCGTCCTCGTCCAGCATCCACACGCCCACGACGTCGGCTCCGATGGCCCGGGTGATCTGTCGCATGCAATGCCGGAGCAACATGTCGAGGTCGAGCGTGGAGGACAGCGTGCGGCTCACCTCCAAGAGCGTCACCGTCTCCTTCAGCCGTTCCTCGCGCTGGCGGGACAGCTCCGCGTTCTCCAGGGCCAGGCCCACCTGCGCGGCCACGCCCTCCAGCAACCGCACCTCGGCCGGGAGGAACTGCCGCCCGGTGCTCCACCACACGAGCAGCAGGGCCCCCATGCTCTTGCCGCGTACGCGGGTGGGCGCCAGCATCACCGCGTGGGCGGGGAGCTGCCCCACCCAGTCGCGGTCGAAGCGCTCGTCGCGCTGGGGGTCCGAGCTCCACACCGCCCGGCCCGCCTGCCAGTCGTCGAGCAGGCGCGGCAGCCGTCCCAGCGTGATGGGGTGCGTGAGGAACCACTCGCGCAGCCGCTCCGGCACGTGGTAGCCGGCCACCGCGCGCAGCGCCTCGCCTCCCTCGTCCAGGACGTAAGCCCCCACGGTGTCGGCGCCGAAGGTGCGACCCACCTCGCGGGCGAGCCGGCGCAGCATCTCGTCACGGGCAGTCCCCTGGGAGAGCACCTGACCCACGGCGAGCAGCGTCGTCGTCTCCCGCAGCCGCTCCTGGGCCTCCGCGTAGAGCCGCTTCGTCTCCAGGGCCAGGGCCAGCTGCCC
>JBOHPM010000621.1:0-2223 GCA_050731715.1 Candidatus Rokuibacteriota bacterium | reverse complement strand
CCCGGCGGGCATCCCGGACGAAGCGGCCATCGACGTCGACCAGCGAGGACGCGCCGGTCAGCGGCTTGCCGAGGGTGAGGTTCAGGTGGATCCCCAGCCCCAGGCCAGAATCGAGGGCGGCGGCGAGCTGATCGCGATCGACGTCCGCCGTCACCAGCATCGTGGTGCTGGTGACGATGCCGTGGCGGTGGGCGCGCAGGATCCCGGCGCTCACGCCTGGGGTCATGCCGAAGTCGTCGGCGTTGACGATCAGCCGCCTCATGTCAGGGTGCCCTGGATGATGAGGCGCTCGACCGTCGACGGCGCGCCGGGCGGCAAGGTCCCTTCGTGATCGAGGCTGCGGAGGTGATCGAGGCGCTCGTAGCCCAGGCGCGGGAATGCCTGCGTCTCGCCGGCCACCACCGTCGGCAGGAAGCCCTGTCGCTCCAGCTTGGCGAAGGCGGCCTTGCGACCGAGGAAGGCGAAGATGGAGAAGAGGAGCCGGCCCCCCGGGCGCAGGTGCGCGCCGGCCCCCTCGATGACACGGTCGAGGACCTCCCAGCCGTCGAGGCCTCCGTTGTCGGCAGCGGCCTGGGCGTCGGACCGGTTGGGGCCGGGCGGGGTCGGCATCTGCGGGGCATTGGCGCAGACGAGATCGAAGCGCTCGCCGGCGACCGGGGCGTAGGCGTCGCCCAGGCGCGCGTCGATGATCACCCCGTTGAGGGCGGCGTTGACACGGATGGCGTCGACCGCCTCGGCGAGAATGTCGGTGGCGACGACGTGGGCGCCAGCGCGCGCCGCCATCACCGCGGCCAGACCAAGCCCGGCGCCGATCTCCAGCACGTGCTCGCCGGGCCGCACGACCAGGTAGCGACAGAAGAACAGCGATCCGGCCTTGGGCGGCTGCACCCCCTCGGGGACCCGGAACAGGCAGTCCCGCCAGGAGAACAAGAGCTGCCCGGCGTCGTCCATCACTTGCCGAGCACTTTTCGGAAATACAGGCGCAGGGACTCCTTGAGCTGGGCCCGGGCCCCGGCCGAGGTCTTGGCGTCCTCCAGCTGCTCGATGTCGAGCTGCAGCGGCACGCCCTCTCGCTTCACGCCATCGAGCTCGGCGGTAAGGCCGCACCGTTCGTCGGACTCGGTGAAGACGATGCGGGCCGTGGCGAACGTGCGGTCGTCGCGGGCCAGCTGCTCCACGGTCTCGACGAGGACGCGCTTGATCTCCTCCTGCTCACCGGCGGGGACGGTGGAGAACGCCGCCGTCAGCCTAACGTCCGCCATCGGTCCACACTTTCAGGATGTCGGCGTGGGCCCGGGCCGCGTTGGCCCGGATGGCGAAGCTGATGGCCTCCCGTAACTCGGCTTCGGTAGCACCGGCCGTCCTGGCGCCCGCCAGGTCGCGCTTCGCTCAGTGGGTGTTGCCGACGGCCAGGTTGGCGGCCAGATAGCAGAGCGATGCCGTCTTGGGATCAAGCGCGCCCTTCCGGTAGGTCCAGCTTGCGATGACTTTCTCTTCCAGCTCTGGCATGTGACCTCCTCGTCGATCAAGGGGGAAGGTACTGCGTGATATCGACCACACGGTCGCCGGCGAAGTAGAAGCGCCAGCCCAGCGCGTAGGTCCAGGCCTCCTTGGCCCGGGCCTTGACGGCCGGCCAGTACTGGCGGGCCAGCTTTTCCATCTCGGCGGGGTCGGTGGTCGTCCCCTCGGGGGGACCCAGCAGGATCACGATCTGATCCTTGGTCATTCCCACCGTGGTCCGCCGGAAGAAGCGAAAGGTGGAGACCTCCAGGCTACTGGCGGCCTCGGGATGCGTGCGCAGGTAGCGCGCGATGTCGTCGTCGATCTGATCCTGCCAGTGCCGGCGCTCGTCGAAGTTGGGCTCGCGGCCGTTGGCTTCGATCATGCGCATCATCCAGAACTGCTCGGCGGTGGGCCCCTGGGTCGTCCGCTGCTCCACCGCCTTGCCCACGGCGCACGCGGTCAGCACCAGCGGGAGTGCGACGAGAGCCGGGAGCCGGCGCGTCACGACGAGAGCATAGCAGATCAGATCAGGGCCGACTCGAGGACGATGCCACGATCGATGATCCGGGCCGCCTGCAGCAGGAGCCGCCCCGTGGCCGGGGCGACCTCGGCGCTCTCGCCGAGCTGCCGGAGCAGATCGATGAGCCGACGCATGGCGCGGATGAGGTCGCCCTCGTGCCCGCCGAAGGCGTCCTGCACGATGGCCGCCCAGTCGTCCTC
>JBOHPM010000620.1:0-2226 GCA_050731715.1 Candidatus Rokuibacteriota bacterium | reverse complement strand
GTCTCCGGGACCAGCCAGGCCCCGGCCTTGACCCGCACCGGCGCGTCCAGGACCACGGGCTGGCCGTCGACGAGCACCTGGGCCCAGTTGCGCGTGAACGTGACGACGTGACCGGGAACCCTGAGGTGGGCGCGGACGCTGCTCGGCGTGGCGTCGAGCCGCGTCTGCATGCGCGACGCCACGCGGTCCAGCTCGACGTAGCGGCGGCCCTCGTGCATCACGGTCGGTAGGTCGGCATCACCGGATGCCGCCCCGCAGAGCACGAGCGCAATCACCACGAATCCGAGTCTCAGGCGCATGGGTGCCGCCCATTCTAGCAGCGGCCCCGGACCCGTTCGCCGCTTAAATGTGCCCTCGGACGGTGGGCGGATCCTGCTCCAGCGCCTCGCGCAGCCGGGCCTCGTCGACCCGGACCTGCACGCCCGCCCGTTCTTCCTGAAGCACCATGGCCACGCGCGAGTCGCGCTCGCCCCAGCCGCGGTTCAGCGCCTCCGTCATGTCCTCGAGGGTCAGGTGGGCCAGCCGCATGGGCACGCGATGCTCGCGGCCGAGGGCCGTGGCCAGACTCACATCTTTGTGGGCCAGCCGCAGCGCGAAGCTGGGCGGCTCGTACTTGCCCCGGAAGAACTGCTCGGTCAGCCGGTCGTACAGGCGCTGGCGTCCGTTGGCTCCCTGGCGCACCGCCTGCCAGAGCGCCAGCGGCTCCACGCCCGCCTTCACGCCCAGCGTGAACACTTCGGCCAGGGCGGTCTGCACGGCATACCCGGCGCAGTTGTGGACGAGCTTGGCCACGGAGCCGGCGCCAATCGGTCCCACGCGGATGACCTGGTCCCCCATGGCGTCGAGCACCGGCTTGTAGCGACGAAAGATCGCCTCGTCACCGCCGACCCAGATGGCCAGCTTTCCCGAGCGGGCCCCCCGCGGGCCACCGCTCACCGGCGCATCCAGCACGTGGATGCCGTGCGCGCCGAAGATCCCGTGCAGCCGCCGCACCAGCGTGGGCGAGTTGGTGCTGAGGTCGAAGTAAGCCTTGCCTGCGGTCATCCCCGCCAGCAACCCATCGTCGCCGAGGGCCACCGACTCCACCTCGGCCGGACCCGGCAGCGATGTGAACACCACCTCGGCCGCCTCGGCGACCTTGCGCGGCGTGTCGACCCACACCGCGCCCGCGGCGAGGTGAGGCGCGGCCGCTTCCTTGCGGATGTCGTGGACGACCAAGTTGTAGCCGCCCTTCTTCGTGAGGCTGGCGGCCAAACCGTCGCCCATGGTTCCCAGCCCGATGAATCCGACCTTCATGCTGTCCTCCCCGCCTGGTCGAACACGCCCTTGGCAATCCGCGCCGCGGTCATCGCGGTCGGCCACCCCGCGTAGAAGGCCATATGGGTGATGACCTCGCCGATCTCCTCCCGGGTCACCCCGTTGCCGAGCGCGCGCTCGATGTGACCCTTGAGTTGATCGCCCCGGTACATGGCCGTGAGCGCCGCGACGGTGATAAGACTGCGGTCCCGCTTCGAAAGCCCGGACCGCTCCCAGACGTCGCCGTAGAGCACCTTCTCACTGAGCTCGATGAGCTTCGGGACCACCGGGCGAACTTCGTCTCGCGTCGCAGATGTGGGGGCTGGCATCGTCACGCTCCTCCTTCGCCGAAACGGCGTGCGGCAGTGTCCATCCCACGCTCGCGCGTTGTCAAGCGCAGCGCCGGTCAGTGCTGCGGCGGCGCCGGTCGTGCTGCGCGGGCCGGTCAGAGCTCGCGCAGGGCCGGGGCGATCTGGGCGCGGGCCGCGCGGACGGCCGGGGGCACGCCGCCCACCAGCCCCATCAGCAGCGCGAAGGCCAGCCCCCACGCCAGCAACGCCGGCGTGACCTGGAAGGCGAAGGCCAGGTGGGAGAAGGTCTGCCAGTTGATGGTCCCCGTGGTCAACCCGTTCAGCGGCAGGACGGCCAGGCCGCCCAGCACCCCGCCGACGAGGGCGATGGCCAGGGCCTCCAGCAGGAAGGAGGTCACGATGCTGCCGCTCCCGAAGCCCAGCGCGCGCAGCGTGGCGATCTCTCGGGCCCGTTCGGCCACCGCCGAGTACATCGTGTTGAGCGCGCCGAACACCGCGCCGATCCCCATCACCACGGCCACGATCGTGCCCAGGACCGTGATCAGCGTGGTGAGCTGCCGCGACTGCTTGGCGTAGTAGTCGATCTCCCGGTCGATCTGCACGGTCACGCGAGGATCCG
>JBOHPM010000619.1:0-2226 GCA_050731715.1 Candidatus Rokuibacteriota bacterium | reverse complement strand
GCTGCGCGATCTCCCGGATGTGTTCGCCGATGACCGCGTTCGTCACCGCTTTGGCGTTCGTGACCGATTCTCGGGATCGGGTGAGCGCGGCCGGCGCGCCGGGCACCCACTCCTCCGGCATCGTCCGGGACATCACGTACCCGGGCACGATCACCAGCAGCAGCATCACAAGGCCGCCCACCTGCTGGACGACCGGCCCGTGAAGATCGCGGGTGGATTTGGCGCGCCCCCGGCGGCGGGGTGTCTTGGACAGACCTTGACCAGCCATATCCGGATAGAGGGGCAAGGGTCGCGCCAACCCCAGGGGGCCAATGACGGGCACATAGCGAGCGTGGCCCATCGTGTCGTGTCACTTGCGTAACTCGCGTGCCGGCGTGGCACGAAATGGCCGACGGCGGCAACGCAACCGACAACGCCCTCCGGGCATCGATCCTGGTCCGCGCCGGAGGCGGAGCCGAGAGGGAATTCGCTATTCCTCGCGTGGCGATACGGCCGCTCGGTGCGAAGCCATCAAGCGCTCTGTTAATGGTTGGTCGAAGGCCTGGCGCGAGCTTGGCATTCAATGTGCTGCCCGTCGATCGCCGCCTGGTGCATGGGCTCCCTCTGGGGCCGTGGATACGAGCCGCAACACGGAGGCCGCAAATGCTGGGATCGATTCGCGGAGATGTCAGGTTCAAGGAGCCGCTCAGCTTCTACACCTCGCTTCGGCTGGGCGGCCCCGCCGACATCCTGATCATGCCGCAGGACGTCGACGATATCCGTCATGCGATCCAGTTCGTGCAGCGCGAGCGCTTGCCCCTCACGATGCTGGGGGGTGGCTGCGGCATCCTCGTACGCGATCGGGGTATCCGTGGCGTCGTCATCAAGCTCGACGGCTGCCTGCGCCGCGTGGAGTTCCAGGGGGAGGAAGCGGTAGCCGGCGCGGCGGTGGGCCTCTCCTCACTGATCCGGGAGGCGGCCGCGCAGGACCTGGGCGGCCTGGAATCCCTGGCCGGGATTCCCGGAACCGTCGGGGGCGCGCTGGCGATGAACGCGCGGAGCGCGAGTGGCGGCATCGCGGACGCGGTGTCGTCCGTCTACCTCGTGCAACCGGACGGCACGCTGGACGAGATGAAGCTCCGCGACCTCGGTCCGCGCCCGGCGACGTTCGACGTCGAGCCAGGCGCCATCGTCGTTGGTTGTCGGCTCCGGCTCCGGCGGCGGGCCCGGCGCGACGTCCAGGCCGATGTGGGCCGCCGCCTCAAGCTCAAGAAGCGCTGCGAGCCGCTCGTCCTGGCTTCGGCCGCGATCTGGCAGGATTCCGAGGGGATGAGCGCCGCCGAGCTCATCGACAAGGCGGGCCTCAAGGGCAAGCGCGTCAACAGCGCCGAGATCGCAGTGAAGCACGGGAACTTCATCATCAACCGCGGAGGCGCCAGCGCGGCCGAGGTCCTGAGCCTGATGGATATGGCCCGCGAGCGCGTGCGGGCGACCTCGGGCGTGGCCCTGCAGGAGATGATCCGGGTCGTCGGCGAGTAGCCTGCGGGTATCTACAAGGGGAGGGCGAGCTGCGCCACCTGTCGTGGCGGCTCGAGCTTCACAGACCGACGGTCGGCAATCCCCAGCTCGTCCCGTAGCGCCACCACCTGCCGCCTGATCGGCTCCGAGACGGCCTTGTCCAGAAAGGCGCTCCGGTAGAGCCGCTCGTACCGCGGCAGCAACTCGGGCCAGTCGCGTGCCAGCTGATCCAGGAAGTGCTCCCGCGTACCGGGCTTCAGGTAGAGCAGATTGCACCACAGATGGGTGGCCCCGGCGTCGCGAGCGGCACGGACGACGGCGGCGAGCTGCTCGGGCCGGTCCGAGATCCCGGGGAGGATCGGGGCCAGCCCCACGCCGGCCCGAACGCCCGCCTCCACCAGCCGGCGGAGGGCGCGCAGCCGTTGGCGCGGGGGCGCCGTCCCGACCTCGGTCTTGCGCCAGACTGCCTCGTCGAGCGTTGGGATCGAGACGTGCACCTCCACCTCAGCCCGGGCGGCCCCCGTTTGCAGCACGTCGACATCACGCACGATCAGCGGCCCACGGGTCACCAGGCCGAAGGGGTTGTGGGCGGCGGCCAGCACCTCGAGGCAGCGCCGGGTGAGCCGGTACTGGCCCTCGGCCGGTTGGTAGGGGTCGGTGGCCGCGCCGATGGCCACCACCTCACGCTTCCACGAGGGCCGTGCGAGCTCCTTCTTCAGTACGTCGGCG
>JBOHPM010000618.1:0-2226 GCA_050731715.1 Candidatus Rokuibacteriota bacterium | reverse complement strand
AGCACGTTGATGATGAGCAGACGCAGGGCGCGCCCGATCGTGGCGTTCGGGCGGCTGCCGTTGGCGAAGACGTTGTGGGTGGCGTTCATGCCCAGGGCCCGGCGCACCGGCCCATTCACCACCACGAAGGGAGCGCTGCCTCCGGTGCTGGCGGTGACGCCGTGCAGCCCGAACTCCGGCTCGCACATCGCCGTGACGATCGCCACCACGACCGGCAGGTACTCGGGCAGACAGCCGGCCATGACCGCGGCGATCGCCACCTTTTCGGCGGTGATCCGGCGGCGCCGGACCGGCTCGACGCCCACGACGGTGTCGGCGGCGAGGCCAGCGGCCTCCAGAAAGCGCCGCACGCCCGCCTCCGTGGGCGGCACGATCGGCAGCCCGTCGGTCCAACCGTTCCGCTGGAACAGCTCGTTCGCCTCGAACGCGTCGGCGACCTCGTAGGCGGGGCTCCGCAGTGGGTCCATCACACCCCCTGGGCCGAGGACGGTCCGGCTCGGACTGCCGAGACCTCCCAACTCCGGGGCACGTTCACGTAGAAGCGATGCAGCTCGGCGACGGAGAAAATCCTCAGCGTCACCGGCTTGGCCATGGCGGCATCCTAGCACGGTGTATGATCAGCTCGATTCCGTGAGAGTCGCACCCCTTCAGCCGGGAGGCGCCATGACCGCTTCGTCTCGAATGCTCGTGCTCGCCGTGCTCGCCATCGTGCTGATTGCGCCTTCAGGCTATGGGGCCGGTATCGATCGCACTGCCGTCGACTTCAAGACGCCGGACGACATCAAGTGGGTGAGAAACGCCGCCGGCACCAACGAGCAGGCCGTGCTCTTCGGCGATCCGAGCAAGCCGGGCCCCTACGTCGTGCGCATCAAGTGGCTGCCCGGAAACATGAGTCGGCCTCACTTCCACCCGAACGACCGGTTCTTCGCGGTGCTGTCCGGCACCTGGTGGATGGGAACCGGCGAGAACTTCGACCCGGAGAGCACCGTGCCGGTGCCGGCGGGTAGCTACGTCATTCACTACGGCGGCAAGGTCCACTACGACGGCGCCAAGACCGAGGAGACCATCATCCAGGTCTGGGGCATCGGGCCGGCCACCTCCACGCCCGCCGGCAAGCGCGCCCTGTGACGCAGCGGTAGACGCATGCCCGCCACTGCGCTGCAGCACGTCGCGTGGGAGCCCTGTCTGCTCGTGCCGCGGCGTGACAAGGCGCTGGAGTCCTATGCGTCGGCGAAGTTCGGCGTACCCACCCCCGGGATCCGGTTCTTCGTGGACGTCCCCTGGCTGGCGCGGGCCAGGGTCGATCTGCACCCAGAGCTCGGACTGCTCGTGCATCTCGATCTGGCGCTCAACGACCTTCTCCAGCTTGTCGTCAGTCAGGAGAACGCCTGCCGCTACTGCTACGCGGCCGTCCGGACCATGCTACGGATCCAGGGCATGAGCGAGGAGCGCATCCAACGCGTGGAGAGCAACCTGGCGCGCGCGGATCTCACGCCGCGGGAGGTGGCGGCCATCGCCTTCGCGCGGGCCCAGTCGCGCTCCAGCCTCAGCGCCACGGCGAAGGCGAAGCAGGCGCTGCTCGACACCGGGGTCGGCCAAGCCGAGATGAAGGAAGTCGCGTTCGTGGCGGCCATGATGGACTTCATGAACCGCTCCTCCACGATCCCGGCAATTCCGCCCCAAGCGTTCGAGCGGATGCCGGACCGGCTCCACGTGCGGATCTTCCGGCCGTGGATCGCGCGCCTGCTCAGGTCTCACCGCGGCCGCGGACAGGCAACGCCGCTCGGAAGCGTGCCGTCGTATCCGTACGCGGGCCTCGTCGAGGCATTCGCTGGCTCGCCCATCGCGCCGGCCCTGGCGAAGACGCTCGCCGAGATGTGGGCCTCCCCCGGGCTCACGCTTCGCTGCAAGCTGCTGATGTTTGCCGTCATCGCGCATGGCCTCGGGTGCGAGGTGTGCGCCAACGAGGCGGCCCGCGCGCTCCAGGCCGAGGGCCTGTCGCCGGCGGACCTGACGAGCGTCCTGACCCACCTGGACGACCCGGGCCTGGATCCGGTCGAGCGCGTGCTGGTGCCGTTCGCGCGGGAGACGATCTGGTACGAGCCGGCGCCGCTGCAACGCCGCGCGCGCACTGTGCGCGATCAGCTCTCGGGCACGCAGTTTCTGGAAGCGATCGGCGTGCTCTCCCTGGCCAACGGGTTGTGCCGGCTCGGAGCGATCGTCGCG